>JAYVKX010000028.1:0-2948 GCA_043768005.1 Novosphingobium sp.
AATGGTGCCGGCTAGAGGATTCGAACCCCTGGCCCCCTGATTACAAATCAGGTGCTCTACCAACTGAGCTAAGCCGGCCTCTTTTCAAACCTGACCCTTAGTGTCGGTCTGCCTTTGCGTCAGGCACGCGCAAAGGTCCAGTCCCTATCGCCAGCGCAAGCGATCCTGGTTCAGCTGATCGATCCGGGTCACGCCCATCAGTTTCATCCCGCGCTCGATCTCTTCCTTGAGGTTCTGCAGCGCGCGTTCGACTCCGTCCTGTCCAGCAGCGGCGAGGGCGTAGAGATACAGCCGCCCGCCCGATGCTGCGGTGGCCCCGGCGCACAATGATTTGAGGACATGGGTGCCGCGCCGCACCCCGCCATCGCAGATGATCTCGATCCGGCCGCCGACCGCCTCGACAATCTCGGGCAACTGATCGAATGGAGAGCGGCTGCCGTCAAGCTGGCGGCCACCGTGGTTGGAGATCATGATTGCGTCGATCCCCATGTCCGCGGCGCGGCGGGCGTCGGCCGCGCTCATCACGCCTTTGAGCGCAAAAGTGCCGCCCCAATCGCTCCTGATCTGTTCGACCATTTTCCAGTCCATCGATTGGTCAAGCATTTCGGAGAAATACGTCTGGATCGAAACCGCTTGCGCCGTGCCCTGGCTTACATGGGTATCGAGGTTGGGTAGTGCAAACTTCTCGCGCAGCAGATAATCCAGCGCCCAGCGCGGCTTGATCGCATAGGACAGCGCCGAGCTGGCGGTGAATTTGGGCGGTGAGGAAAAGCCTGAACGCAGGCAGCGTTCACGCTTGCCGCCGACGATCGTGTCCACAGTCAGCACGATCGCATCGAATTTCGAGGCCTGGCAGCGTTCGATCATGTTGGCGTTCAGCCCCTTGTCCTTGTGGACATAGAGCTGGAACATCTTGGGTCCGCTGGTCAGCGCGGCGATCTCTTCGATGCTGACCGTCGCCAGGCTGGAGATACCGCACCATAAGCCGAACTTGTCCGCCGCGCGCACCACCGCGCGTTCGCCCTGCCAGTGGAATACGCGCTGCAGCGCGGTGGGCGAGAGGACGAGGGGCAGCGCACACTTACGGCCCATGATTGTGCAACTGGAATCTATTGTCTCAACCCCGGCAAGCACATCGGGCACCAGATCGGCGCGGGCATAGGCTTCGGTGTTGCGGGCTTTGGTCAGCTCATCGTCAGCGCCGCCATCGATATAGTCGAACACCGGCCAGGGCAGCCGCTGCTTGGCCAGCTGGCGGAAATCATCGATATTATGGCAGTCTGAAAGCCGCATCAGCGCCGCAGGTCGGCAAAGGTATCGCAGCTGTCCTCGTTGCCGGTTTCCATGCCGCGGCGCAGCCACTGCGTCCGTTGCGCGCTGGTCCCGTGGGTGAAGGCTTCTGGCGAGGGGCGGCGGCCGGCGTTCTTCATCAGCGTATCGTCACCGATAGAATGCGCGGCGTTGAGCCCGCTTTCCATGTCGCCCGGTTCCAGCCGGTCCTTGTTCTTGGAAGCCCAGACCCCGGCATAGCAATCGGCCTGCAATTCAAGCCGGACTGACAGGTTGTTGGCGCGGCTTGGGTTCTGGGCCTGAAGGCTGCGAACCTGATCCGACATGCCCAGCAGCTTTTGCAGATGGTGGCCGTATTCGTGCGCAATCACATAATCGCGGGCAAAGGCCCCGGTTGCGCCCAGCTCGCGGTCCATTTGAGCAAAGAAATCGGTGTCGAGGTAGATGCCCTGGTCCTCGGGACAATAGAACGGCCCCATCGCGCTTTGCGCAGCGCCGCAGCCCGATCGGCCAGCTTGTGAATAGAACACCAGTTTGGGATCGGCAAACCGCAGGTTCGCCGCGGCAAACAGCGGCTGCCAGGTCTTGTTGAGCGAATCGAGCGCATCGCAGCTGAGCTTGCTGGCCTGATCGATGCGGCAAGACGACGCGACATCGCCGCCGCCTGCTGCGACTGGTCCCGCCTGCTCCTGCTGCTGGGCGCCCTGCATTCCGCCGATCAACTGCCCCGGATCGACCCCCAGAACATACGACAGCACCAGCGCGATCACCAGGGTGCCGCAGCCCACCTGGCCGCCGCGGCCTGCGGGAAACCCGCCGCCGCTGCCGCGCTGGTCTTCCACTTTGATGGCGTTGGGGTCAAAATCGTCAAGACGCATGGAAGGGGCTCCTGATTGGCTGGACAGTTGGCCGTCCCGCCGTATGGGGCATAGCTATACTGCCGCAACCAGTGGAGTCGATTATGTTTCTTGACCGTAAGCGCGCGCTGATCACCGGATCGACCTCGGGCATCGGGCTGGCCGTGGCCCGCGCCTTGCGCGCCGAAGGGGCCGAGGTTGTTCTTTCGGGCTTTGGCGAGGCCGATGCAATCGCGGCATTGTGCGAAGAACTGGGCGCGGTGCATGTCGCCGGCGATCTTTCAAAGCGTGAAGGCGTCGAAGCCCTGATGGCCGGCGCGGGCGCGATCGATATCCTCGTCAACAACGCCGGGATGCAGCACGTTGCCCCGGTCGAGGAGTTCCCGGTCGATAAATGGGACACGATCATCGCGCTCAACCTGACCGCAGCCTTCGATGCCAGCCGGCTGGCGATCCCGCACATGAAGGCCGCCGGGTGGGGCCGGATCATCAACACTGCCAGCGCCCACGCGTTGACCGCATCGCCGTTCAAATCGGCCTATGTCGCCGCCAAGCACGGCCTTTCGGGGCTGACCAAAACCCTGGCGCTTGAACTGGCGACGGACAACATCACTGCCAATTGCATTTGCCCGGGCTATGTCTGGACACCGCTGGTCGAAGGGCAGATCCCCGATACCATGGCGGCGCGGGGGCTGACGCGCGAACAGGTGATCAACGATGTGATGCTGGTGCGCCAGCCCACGCGCAAGTTCGTTCAGCCTTCGGACATCGGCGAAATGGCTGTGTTCCTGTGTCGTGATG
>JAYVKX010000029.1:0-14107 GCA_043768005.1 Novosphingobium sp.
ATCGCCAATCGGCCACTCGCGCGCAGTCAGCGCCGCACGGGCCGCAAGCGGATTGCGCGATCCGCGAATGATCCGCACCACTTCATCCATGTTGGTGACGGCCACAACCAGACCTAGCAAGATATGTGCACGGTCACGCGCCTTGTTGAGTTCGAACTTGGTGCGACGGGTGATGACTTCTTCGCGGAAGGTGATGAAGGCCGCGATGATATCGCACAGCATCAGGGTTTCCGGTCGGCCGCCGCGAATCGCCAGCATATTGGCCGGGAAGCTCGATTGCGCAGGCGTGTGCCGCCACAGCTGGTTGAGCACCACTTCGGCGGTCGCATCGCGCTTCAGATCGATGACAACGCGCACGCCCATCCGGCTCGATTCATCGCGGATATCGGAAACGCCTTCGATCCGCTTGTCCTTGGCTGCTTCGGCAATTTTTTCGACCAGACCATTCTTGCCGGTCTGATAGGGCATCGAGATCAGCACGATCGAGCGCCGATCCCCGCGCCCTTCCTCGATCACATGGCGGCACCGCTGGATGATCGAACCCCGCCCGGCCAGATAAGCCGACCGCGCGCCCGCACTGCCAAGGATCAGCGGAGCGGTTGGAAAGTCCGGTCCCGGAATGATTTCGAACAGTTCTTCGGATGTAATTGCCGGATTTTCGATGAAAGCCAGGCAACCGTCGATCACTTCACCCAGATTATGCGGCGGAATGTTGGTGGCCATGCCAACCGCAATACCGCCCGCGCCATTGACCAGCAGATTGGGGAAGCGGGCAGGCAGGACAGAAGGCTCGCGCCGCGATCCGTCGTAATTGTCCTGAAAATCGACCGTATTCTTGTCGAGATCATCAAGCAGGCTGTTCGCCACCTTGGCCAGCCGGGCCTCGGTGTAACGCATCGAGGCAGGAGCGTCCGGGTCCATCGAACCAAAATTGCCCTGGCCTTCAACCAGCGGCACCCGCATCGACCAGTCCTGCGCCATCCGGACCAGCGCCAGATAAATCGCGCTGTCACCATGCGGGTGATAATTGCCCATCACATCGCCGACGATCTTGGCGCATTTGCGATAGGGTTTGCCAGCAACCATGCCGCCTTCCTGGCTGGCAAACAGGATCCGGCGGTGGACCGGCTTCAACCCGTCGCGCACATCGGGCAGCGCGCGGCTAACGATCACGCTCATCGCGTAATCAAGGTAGCTGGTCTTCATCTCATCGACGATGTCGATGCGCTGGCACTCACCCATTGGCGAGGGAGTATCGAGAATTTCGGTGTCGTCGCTCACGCAGCTGTTCAATCGTTAGTTTACAGGGCTTTTTCGTATCTTCCACCCTAGGCCAACGGGCGGGGGAAGGCCAGTCAAACCCGTCTGAAGCGTTCCTTAAAGCCCCGGTTTTCCACACCTGCGGCGCAGTTGCTGAATGCGGGTGGAAAAACGCATTCAATCGCGGTTCAGTGGATAGGCCATAGTTCGCCACACTGTTGCCAAACTGCCGAATTCTCGTCAGTAGCGAATTGGATGTTTTGCCCCGTAAAGGCGGATACCTTTGCGGTTGCTCTAGGAGACGAATGCCATGATCCGCACTGACCTGCTCAGCCGCTCCGTACCGGGCCTGTTCACCCGCTCTGCGCTGGGCCTTGCGCTTAGCCTGGGAACCCTGGCTGGTGCCACGCTGGCGATCGCGCCCGCACAGGCCGCCGAGAAAAAGCCAGCCGCGCCTAAGCTCAGCCTGTCCAAGCCGTTCATAGCGGCTGCGGCTCCGCTGCAAAAGGCGCTTGAAACAGCCAAGACTCGTGCTGATGTAATCGCCGCCCGGGCTCAGGTGGATACAACCGAAGCTGCGGTGCGGGCTGCACAAGGTGCCGCTGCGCGCAAAACGGCGAATGAAAATAATGCCGCCGCATTGGCCGCGCTGGGCAATACGCTTACTGGGGAAAGGGCTCTGCTTGAGGCTGCCTTTACCGTAATCGCTAATCCAGATGATCGTTTGATGGCTGGTAATCTGTCACTTACGCTCGGCCAGCTGATGAAGGACAATGCCATCCTGCGCCGCGGGATTGCAACCATGCTGGAAAGCGGCAAGGTTGCGGTGACCGAACAACCGAAGTTGAATTTCTACCTTGGTTCACTGGCCTATGATGCCAAGGATTATGTCACGGCACGCACCGCGCTGACGGCGGCGGTGAACGCGGGCTATCATGAAAATGATGTCGATGCTTTGCTGGCCGATAGCTACATCATCGACAAGCAGGTGCCCCAGGGCCTCGCCATGCTGCATCAGCAGGTTGAACTGGGCCGGACCAGCGGCAAGCCAGCCGGGCAGAATGTGATGCGCCGGGGCCTGTCGGTTGCCTATAACAACAAGATGCTGGGCGAGGCCGGCTTTTTCAGCGCAGCGCTGGCCGAAGCTTACCCTAGCCCGACCAACTGGAATGCCGCCATCGCGATTGTCCGCGATATCGGCAAATTCCCGCCGCAGGAAACGCTTGACCTGATGCGGCTGATGGAACGCACCAAAAGCTTTGTCGAAGAGCGGGATTATATCGAATATATCCAGGCCGCCGATGCACGCCGTTCGCCCGGGGAAGTGCTCAAGATCATTAACCTGGGCATGGCTGCAGGCAAACTTAAAGCATCTGATTTATTCGTGGCTGAATCGCGCAGCATCGCCAATCTGCGGCTGGCGGCAGACAAGACGGCGCTGCTTTCGCTTGATCGCGATGCCCGTGCGACCAATGCGACAGCGGTGACCGCGATGGCCGCCGCTGACGCATTCCTGAGCTATGATGATTATGCAAAGGCGGTCGATCTGTTCAAGATCGCGGTGGACAAGCCCGGCGCTGACAAGGACCGTGCCAATACCCGCCTTGGCATCGCCCAGATCGGTCTTGGCCAGCTTGCCGAAGCGCAAGTCTCATTTGACAAGGTCGCCGGACCGCGCAAGGCAATGGCTGGTTTATGGGCGATCTATGCCAAACGACTGGCCCTGCCGCCGATGTAATTGAACGGTATCAATTAAAAATCGGAAAGGGCGGCAGGCAACTGTCGCCCTTTTTGTGTCACAATTCAATCGGCAGGATTGAACTGCCCGGAA
Organism: Novosphingobium sp.; assembly: GCA_043768005.1. GTDB lineage: Bacteria > Pseudomonadota > Alphaproteobacteria > Sphingomonadales > Sphingomonadaceae > Novosphingobium. Next base: position 3,092 of record JAYVKX010000029.1, read on the forward strand.
GCCTCATCAAGCAAATGCAGCACACCATCTGAAATCGCGAAGAAAGCACCGCGCAACCTCAGCGTGCCTTCGCGCTCCTTGCGGCGAATGCAGGGAAATGTGCGCAGATTGGCCAGACTGACTTTGACCGCAGCCTGTTCCATCGCCCGTTCAGCCGCGCGCCCCTCGGTCCCGTATTCCGTAGCGATCGGCTGGCGCGCTTCATCCAGCAACGCGATCCAATCGGCGATGAAACCGCCTTCGCCCGGCTCAGTCCCGTGCATTTCGCGGGTTAGCGCCGCCTTGCAGCCGCCGCACATACCGTGGCCCATCACCACGATTTCCTTCACCCCGATCACCTGCACGGCAAATTCAAGCGCAGCCGATACCCCGTGGTGGCCCGGCGTCGTCTCAAACGGGGGGACCATCGCGGCGACATTGCGAACCACGAAAATCTCGCCCGGATCAACATCAAAAATCTGCCCCGGATCAACCCGACTGTCCGAACAAGCGACGATCATCACCTGCGGCGTCTGACCATCGCTAAGGCTTGCCCAGCGATCCCGGTTCGGAGTCCAGGCGGTGTTGCGGAACCGGCGATAACCATCAATCAGGTGATTGAGTACTGGGGAGGAATCATCTGTCATAGTTCGCGCTCATGCCCGGTGCTTTTAAGGCTGGCAAGCTGCATCACTCGCGCCTATCTGGGCCAAATGAACGACCTTTCGCCTACCCCGCTGCAACCTGCAGACCGCCCCGAACGCCAGCGCAAGCCAGACTGGATCCGCGTCAAAGCCCCTACCAGCAAGGGTTATGGCGAAACCCGCCAGCTGATGCGTGATCTTAACCTCAACACGGTCTGCGAAGAGGCGGCTTGCCCCAATATCGGTGAATGCTGGACCAAAAAACACGCCACAGTGATGATCCTGGGCGATGTCTGCACCCGCGCCTGCGCCTTTTGCAACGTCAAGACTGGGATGCCGCGCAGCGTCGATCCGCTGGAGCCTGAACACGTTGCAACCGCAGCTGCCAAGCTGGGGCTGTCCCATATCGTGATCACTTCGGTCGACCGGGATGACCTTCCAGATGGCGGGGCCAGCCAGTTCATCAAGGTGATCCAGGCCCTGCGGCGCACAACACCAGAAACCACGATCGAAATTCTCACACCTGATTTCCGCAACAAGATGGAAAGCGCGGTAGAGGCGATCGTCGATGCCGGGCCTGATGTGTATAACCACAATCTGGAAACCGTGCCGCGGCTTTACCCCATGATCCGCCCAGGAGCGCGCTATTACGCCTCGCTGCGGCTGCTCGATCAGGTCAAGCGCCACGATCCGCGGATCTTCACCAAATCCGGCGTGATGCTGGGTTTGGGCGAGGAGCGGCTGGAGGTGCATCAGGTGATGGATGACATGCGCTCAGCACAAATCGATTTCCTGACCATGGGGCAATATCTACAGCCCACCCCAAAGCATACCAAGGTCATTGATTTCGTCACCCCGCAGGCCTTCTCAGCCTATGGTGCGATTGCGCGGGCCAAAGGATTTCTACAAGTTGCAGCCAGTCCGCTGACCCGTTCCAGCTATCACGCAGGCGATGATTTCAGGGCGATGAGGGCCGCGCGAGAAGCGCTACTGGCCAAGCAGCGCTGAGCTTATGCCCGGGATTCGCGAAGTTCGGCAGATGCGCTATTCGGCAGAACAGATGTTCGATCTGGTCGCCGATGTGGCGCGCTATGGCGAGTTTCTGCCCTGGGTGGTGGCAACCAGAGTGCGTTCCGATAGCGAGAGCGAGATGATCGCCGATATGCTGATCGGGTTCAACGCGCTGCGGGAAAAATTCACCTCGCGGGTGGAAAAGCAGCGAGCGGAGCGGATCAAGGTCCATTATGTCGATGGTCCGCTGCGCGATCTTGACAATGTCTGGCAGTTCCGGCCCCGCGAAGACGGTGGCTGCGAAGTTGATTTCAGTGTTGAATTCACCTTTCGCAATGCGGTGTTTGAGGCGTTGGCCGGGCAGTATTTCGAACGCGCCTTTCGCAAGATGGTCGCTGCGTTCGAGACCCGCGCCGATGCGCTTTACGGCAACAGCAGTTCCAGCGCGACCAACGTGGCCTGATAGCGCACATCGGCGCGGCTGGTGGCATCAAGGAATCGCTCCTCAGCCATGACTTCATCGCTGCCCCGGATCGCGCGGGCAAACACGACCGTGCCAACCGGCTTCTTCGCAGTGCCCCCATCTGGCCCGGCGATCCCGCTGATCGCCACCGCCACATCGGCCCGGCTGTGCTTCAGCGCGCCCTGCGCCATGGCCCAGGCGCAGGCGATGGAAACCGCACCGAAAGTATCGATGATATCAGATGAAACACCGAGAAGTTCCTGCTTGGCCTCGTTGGAATAGGTGACCATCCCCCGATCAAGCACCGCAGACGAACCGGCGATCTCGGTGATTGCCGCCGCCACCAACCCGCCGGTGCAGCTTTCCGCCACAGCCACGGTCCGCCCCGCAGCGCGGTTTTCTGCAACCACCCGATCGGCCAGCGCAATGATCTCGTCAGGAAGCAAAGACATCAGGCGGTACAGATGCTGAACTGGCCAAGCTTGGCCTTGCCGTCTTTGGCACCAAGTCCGGCGGCCAGCCCGATCAGCTCGGCGGTGCTTTCGGCGGGGAGCGGAGCCAGCAGCATCACCAGCCGGTTCACTGCGCTGCAGCGCTCGGTCGGCAACTGCTGGCCGACCATGCCCTGGATCAGACTATCAACCATCGGCTGAAGCGCATCATCGGACATCAGACTGAACATATCCGCCGCCTGCGGATTGGTGCTGCTACCGATCTTGAGGAACGCCGCCTTGGCACCCGGCCAGGCGGAAGCTTTGCGCACCTCATAGCGCGCAGCCAGCTGATCGCCGTCTTTGCGCAGGAAGGCATCGCCGGGCAACACTGCCGAACAGCGCTGCGCCGTCCCGCGGATCATGCTGGGCAGGGCATAGCTCGATAGTGAAGCGAACTCAGCCGAACTCAGGCACGGCATTTCAGCGGCCTGGGCCGCAGCGGGCACCACCATAAGAGCAGCAGCGAAAGCGGCAGTGAAACGGCGCATTGGCAAAAGTCCTTCAGCTCAGGAACAAGGTGGCGACAGCCTGCGCGGCGATACCTTCTGCGCGGCCGGTAAATCCAAGGCGTTCTGTGGTCGTCGCCTTGACGCTCACCGCTGCAATGTCAACGCCCAGCAACTCTGCCAGCCGCCCGCGCATTGCATCGCGGTGGGGGCCGATCCGGGGCGCTTCGCAGATCAAGGTGACGTCAACATTGCCGACGCCATAGCCAGCCTCTGCCGCCAGCGCGACGGCATGGCGCAGGAACCGATCGGACGAGGCACCGCGCCACTTGGCATCGCTTGGCGGGAAATGGCTGCCGATATCCCCCTGTCCGATCGCACCGAGCAGCGCATCGACCAGCGCATGAATTGCGACATCGGCATCACTATGCCCGACAAGCCCATGTGAATGTTCGATCTTTACCCCGCAGAGCCACAGCTCTTCATCATCGGCCAGGCGGTGGACATCATAGCCCGTGCCGACCCGAACCGGGGGCAGGGCGGTGCCAAAATCGCTGGGATAGGTCAGCTTGTGCAAACACTCATCTCCATCAACCAGCGCAACGACCATTCCGGCTGCCCGCGCGATTTGGGCATCGTCGCCTGCCTCTGCACCGTCCTGCCAGGCCCGGTGCGCAGCAAGTATCTCGGCAAATCGAAACGCCTGCGGGGTCTGGACCCGGCGCAGCGAATTGCGATCCGCCGGATTGCCCATCACATCGCCGGCCGCCTCTGCCAGACTATCCACCACTGGCAGCACCGGAATGGCTCCGGGATGAATGGCAAGGGCGGCGAGGAGTCTATTGATCACCGCGCTAGGCAAATTGGGCCGGGCGGCGTCATGGATCAGGACGAATGCAGGCGCAGCTTGCTCAAGCGCCGCAAGTGCGTTGCAGACCGATTGCGACCGCGTTGCACCGCCGGTTACAATCCGGACGCCAGCAATGCCCGACAACGCCTGTGCGGCCAGTGCCTCCGCGCCTTCGGGAATCGCGACAATGATCGGAGAAATGCCCATTGCGGCAAATACTTCGGCCGAATGCCGCACTACCGGCTTGCCCCGCCACCGGGCAAATTGCTTGGGGACCGGCTGTCCAGCGCGCAAACCCGCGCCTGCCGCCACAATAACAGCGGCGGTTGAGTGACGGGCAGAGGCGGGCGTACTATTCATCCCGCGCGGGTAATCGCTTGCCGAGCGCGGGGCAATCCACTATGCGCTGCCCAAATTTTAGGCACAGCTGATGAACCCGCTTCCCACCCCGCCAAAACTGGCCCCGATTGATATCGGCCCGGTGAAAATTGACTGTCCGGTGATCCTCGCGCCGATGACCGGGGTGACCGATATGCCGTTTCGCACGCTGGTACGGCGGTTTGGCTCGGGCCTCAATGTTACTGAAATGATCGCCTCGCCCGCGATGATCCGCGAAACCCGCCAGTCGCTGCAAAAGGCGGCCTGGGCGGCGCTGGAAGAGCCGGTTTCACTCCAGTTGGCAGGCTGTTCTCCTTCCGAAATGGCCGAGGCGGCCAAGCTCAACGCGGATCGCGGCGCAGCGATTATCGATATCAACATGGGCTGCCCGGTCAAGAAAGTGGTCAACGGCGATGCCGGTTCGGCCCTGATGCGCGATCTGCCGCTGGCCGCCAGCCTGATCGCGGCGACGGTCAATGCGGTCGATGTGCCGGTGACCGTCAAGATGCGGATGGGCTGGTGCCATGATAGCCTCAACGCCCCGGAACTGGCCCGGATTGCCCAGGATCTTGGCGCCAAGATGATCACCGTCCATGGCCGCACCCGCAACCAGATGTACAAGGGTGAAGCCGATTGGGCCTTTGTCCGCAGCGTCAAGCGTGCAGTTACGATCCCGGTCATCGTCAATGGCGATATCTGCGGGATCGAAGATTCCGCCCGGGCACTGGAACAAAGCGGCGCGGATGGATTGATGATTGGCCGCGGGGCCTATGGCAAGCCGTGGCTGCTGGGGCAGGTCATGTACTGGCTGCGCCACGGCGTGTTACTTTCTGATCCCAGCCTTGACCAGCAATTCGCCCTGATTTTAGAACATTATGAGGCAATGCTAAATCATTATGGCAGCATTACCGGGGTCAAAATGGCCCGCAAGCATCTGGGTTGGTATACCAAAGGCCTCACCGGATCGGCAGAATTCCGCAACCGGGTGAACTTTGTTGACGAGCCCGCCGAAGTGATCCGATCGCTCACGGAATTCTACGCGCCGCTGCTTCAGCGCCAGGCAGCGTGATGCCGGTGCCCGATGCCCAGCGGCAACTGGCCAGCTTGTCGCTGGCGGTCATTTTGCTGGGGCCGGGCCAGAAAATCGCTGCGGTTAATCCTGCTGCCGAACAATTTCTGGGCCAGAGTATGCGCCGCCTTGCCGGACGGCCTCTGGCGCAGGCGATCCGCTTTGACGAGCCGCGCCTGACCGGCGGACTTGCGGATAGCGAGGCGCAGATTTCCGCCCGCGCCACCAGCGTGACCTTGCCGGGGCAGGGCCCGCGCCGGCTTGATGTGACGATTGCGCCGGTGATCGATGAGCCGGGCTGGCAAATCCTGACCATCCACGACATCAGCGGCACTGAGGCGATGGGGGAACCCCCGGGTGGCGGCGATGATACCGTGCTGCGCGCACCTGAAATCCTTGCCCATGAGATCAAGAATCCACTCGCCGGAATTCGCGGCGCGGCGCAGCTGCTGGGGCGCAAGCTTGAAGGCGCAGACCTTACGCTGACTGGCCTTATAACTGACGAGGTGGACCGGATCGCCAAGCTGATTGACCAGATGCAATCGCTCAGCCGCCGCACCCCCCAGCTGCTTAGTCCCTGCAATCTCCACGAAGCAATTCGCCGCGCCCGCGCGGTGCTTGATGCCGGGGGGAAAGCGCCAATCATCATCGAAGAGTTCGATCCCTCACTCCCGCCGGTGCTCGGCAATGTCGATGCGCTGGTTCAAGTGCTGATTAACCTGCTGGCCAATGCCAGCGAGGCCTGCAGCGCGGGTCCGCAGCCCCAAATTGTGGTGCGCACGCGCTTTGCCAGCGGACTCCAGCTCCATCCATCGGCGGAGGGCAAGCCTGTGCGGCTGCCGATCGAATTGCGGGTGTCTGACAATGGTCCTGGGATTGATCCAGCCATGCGCGATCATGTGTTTGAGCCATTTGTGACGACTAAAAAGACCGGTCAGGGGCTCGGCTTGGCACTGGTTCGCCGCCTGGTCCGTGACATGAATGGCCGCGTCAACCATGATCGGGACGAAGCTGGAAGCTGGACCCATTTTCGCGTTCACCTGCCGATGGCCAGCGACTTGCACAGCATCAATCGCGAGGATGCGACATGAATGTTCTGCTGGTCGAAGATGATGAAACCATCGCCATCGTCATCACTGCCGCGCTGGAGGCCGAAGGCTTTCCGGTGACCCGCTGTGACAGCATTGCGATGCGCGACGTGCTGCTGTCCCAAAAGGATTTCTCAGCGCTGGTCACAGATGTGATGCTGACCGATGGCGACGGGATCGAAACTTTGGGCCGGGTGCGTGAGCAATTCCCGGTGCTGCCGATTATTATCCTCTCCGCCCAGAATACGCTCGATACCGCCGTGCGCGCCAGCGACACCGGAGCGTTTGAATATTTCCCCAAGCCGTTCGACATTGACGAGTTGGCCCGCACTGTCCGCCAGGCCATCGGCACCAGCGCGACGCGCAGCGATGACAGTGACGAGCCGGTTGAGGTCGGCCTCCCGCTGGTTGGCCGCAGCGCGCCGATGCAGGCGGTTTACCGCATGATAACCCGGGTTCTGCGCAATGACCTGACCGTGTTGATCCTGGGCGAGAGCGGCACCGGCAAGGAACTGGTGGCCGAGGCAATTCATCAGCTGGGCGCACGGAAAACCGGCCCATTCGTGGCAGTGAACACCGCTGCCATCCCATCCGAACTGATCGAAAGCGAGCTATTCGGGCATGAAAAGGGTGCCTTTACTGGCGCGGTGGCGCGCCATATCGGCAAGTTCGAACAGGCCGCTGGCGGGACGCTGTTCCTGGATGAGATCGGCGACATGCCGATGCACGCGCAGACCCGGTTGCTTCGCGCCCTGCAGTCTGGAGGAATTCGCCGGGTTGGTGGACGCGAGGAGGTGACGATCGATACGCGTATCATTGCAGCCACCAACCGCGATCTGGAACCGATGATCGCGGCGGGAACTTTCCGCGAGGATTTATACTACCGGTTGAACGTGGTCCCGATCATACTTCCGGCCTTACGGGAACGACCCGACGATATCCCGGCGCTGGCCCGGCATTTTCTGGCGCTTGCCGCTGGTGAGGGCTTGCCGCGCCGCCAACTCGCCCAAGATGGGGCCGAACTGCTGGCCCGCCAGCCATGGCGCGGTAACGTGCGCGAACTGCGCAATTTCATTTTTCGGCTTGCGCTGCTTTCCCGAGATGAGCTGGTTGATGCCGCCGCGCTCGTCCCACATTTGGCGGTTGCAGCGCGATCGGATGGCGAGGGGAATGGCGATGCGGGGCTCGACAGCGCGGTAAAGCGCTGGCTTGAGACCGAACGTTCCGCACCCGGCACGGTCTATGATAGCGCGCTGGCAGCATTTGAGCGGCCGCTGTTCATTGCAATCCTCAAGGAAACCGGGGGAAATCAGCTGCGTACGGCCCATATGCTGGGGATAAACCGCAATACGCTGCGCAAGCGGCTGTCAGAGCTATCGATCAATCCAGAGGCTTGCGGTCGCCCGAATTGAGGGCAAAAATCCTTGCATTCATGCAACAGCAGTGTTGTAAGCTGGCAACGATGAACTCTACCCGCACTCAACCCTGGCCGCGCTGGTGGCGCCGAATCCAGATCGGTGCGCGCCGGGCCAATTTCTTCGCGGTGATGGAAGTCGTCGCAGTGCTGGCCTTTCTGATCATGACTGCAACGACCTGGATTGCGGTTAGCGCGCAGTCCAAAAAGGGCCAGCTGCTTCCCTCTGATCTCACCGCAACTCTGCTGGTCGGCACGCTGGTTCCGGCCATGGCTATTCTGGTGTTGCTTGGTCGGCGGCTGGCGCTGCAGCGCGCGGCAGAGAATGTGGGCGGGGCGGGGCGGTTACATGTCCGCCTGGTGTTCCTGTTCTCGATGATTTCTGCCGTTCCGACGCTGATGCTGGTGATCTTTGCCTCTTTCCTGTTCCAGTCAGGTGTCGAATTCTGGTTCTCGGACAATTCGCGCGGGATGCTGGAAAACGCCAACAAGCTGGCGCGGGGATATTACGAGCAGACCCAGCGTGACATGGAGTATGAATCGCTCGCCATGGCGGGGGATTTGCGCGATTTCCTTAGCCAGGAACCGATCACCAGCCCGGCCTTTCCGGACTATTATTACTATCAGGTCACGCACCGGAAAATCAACGAATCAACCATTCTGCAAAAGGGCAGCGACGGCCAATTGCGCAAGGCCGCTTTCGCGCGCGGCGAGAATCCGCTGTCCGAAGAAGTCTCCACCGATGTGCTGCGCAAACTCGATCGCGGCGAGGCAATCGTCGTCAGTTCGCAAGCCGACAAGATCGAGGCGGTTACCCCGATTGACCGGCGCGCCGGGATTTATCTCTACACTGCGCGAAGTTCGGACTTGCTCACATTGAGCCAGGGCAAGCGTGCGGAAAATATCGTCGTTGCCTATGATATGCTGACCAAGCGGGCGCGGATCCAGCAGTTGCAATTCAACGTTGCGCTGTTCGCGGCCTCGCTCGCGTTGGTCGGGTTATCGGTCTGGTTCGGGCTACGTTTTGCTGATCGACAAGTGAAGCCGCTGTATGATCTGGTTGCCGCTGCGCGCGAAGTGGGCAGCGGCAATTTCGCACTGCGGGTTGAGGGGCGCACCGGGGCGGATGAGATTGGCCTGCTCAACCGTGCATTCAACCGGATGACAGCACAGCTGGAACGCCAGACCCAGGCGCTGGTCGGGGCCAATTTGCAGCTGGATGAGCGGCGTGCATTTATCGAGGCGGTGCTGGAATCGATCACCGCGGGGATCATCTCGATCAATCCGGCTGGTGAAATCCTGCTGATGAACAGTTCGGCGCAGAAACTGCTGCTTGAACAATCGGAAGCTGGATCAGTTGGCGGCAAGCTGGCGGAGATTGCCCCGCCGATCGCGGCCATGGTCGATGCAGATCTGAACAGCGGTCTGGTACAATATGCCCGCGGCAATGATCTGCTGACGCTGGCGGTGAAGCTGACCCGCGAAAAGCGCGGGGTTGTGATCACTTTCGAGGATATTACCCGGCAGGTTCTGGATCAGCGCCAGGCCGCCTGGTCCGATGTGGCCCGGCGGATCGCGCATGAAATCAAGAACCCGCTCACCCCGATCCAGCTTGCGACCGAGCGGCTGAGCCGTCGTTATCGCAAGCAGATTACTGTCGATCCCGAATTGTTCGAGGAACTGACCAATACAATCATCCGGCAGGTTGGTGATCTTCGCAAAATGGTCGATGAGTTTTCGTCCTTTGCGCGTCTGCCAAAGCCGGTGTTCCGCGGCGAGGATCCGGTTGATTTGGCCCGGCAGGCACTGTTCCTACAGGAAGTGGCGCATCCGGCCATCGATTTCTCCTTCGCTTCTGATCCACAAATCGGAATCATTGCCTGCGATCGCCACCAATTTGGCCAAGCGATGACCAACGTTCTTAAAAATGCGATAGAAGCGGTTGAAACAAGACAGAAAACTTCTGAAACAGACTATCGTGGGCGCGTTACCGTGACGCTTCGTCACAAAGACGAAGATGTGCTTGTCATCGTGGCCGACAATGGCATTGGTCTGCCGCAAGACCGCGAACGAATTACCGAACCCTATGTCACCACCCGCGACAAGGGCACGGGCCTGGGCCTCGCCATCGTCAACAAGATCGTCGAGGAACACGGCGGCGAGATGGCATTCGCCGCAGGCAGCCAGGACGGGACTATCGTTACCATGCGTTTTGCCCGTGATCCGCTGGCTGGCCAGCGATCGCAAGAAGCAGCTGAATAGGAAGACTGAATGGCGCTTGATATCCTCATCGTCGATGATGAACGCGACATCCGCGAGCTGGTAGCGGGCGTGCTCAGCGACGAAGGCTATGAATGCCGCACCGCAGGTGACAGTCAGGCAGCGCTTGATGCGATTGACCAGCGCCGCCCGTCGCTGGTGCTGCTAGACGTCTGGCTGCACGGTAGCCCAATGGACGGGCTTGAAGTACTGGACGCGATCAAAAGCCGCGAGCCTGAGCTGCCGGTCATCATTTTCTCGGGCCATGGAAACATCGATACGGCGGTTTCCGCGATCGGACGCGGCGCAATGGATTTCATCGAAAAACCGTTCGAGGCAGAGCGGTTGTTGCTGCTGGTTGCCCGCGCCACCGAAACCGAGCGGCTTCGCCGTGAGAATGCAAGACTTCGCGAAGGTTTTGTAATTTCAGATGAATTTACCGGAAACAGCTCTGCAATCAACCAGGTCCGCGCCACTTTGAAACGCATCGCCAATACCGGCAGCCGATTGCTGATCACCGGCCCGGCAGGCTCGGGCAAGGAAGTTGCCGCGCGACTGCTCCACAGCTGGAGCCCGCGCGCCAATGGGGCCTTTGTCACGGTCAATTCTGCCCGGATCACCCCTGAACGATTTGAGCAGGAACTGTTTGGTGAGGAAGTGGGCGGCAAGCTGGTGCGTGCAGGCCTGCTCGAAATGGCTGATGGCGGTACGCTCTACCTTGATGAAGTAGCCGATATGCCGCTGTCCACCCAGGCGCGGATCCTGCGGGTGCTGACCGAGCAGGCGATCGTGCGGGTTGGTGGCCACCGCAGATCAGGGTTGATGTGCGGGTGGTTTCCTCCACCGCGCGCAATCTCGAAAAAGAAATTGCCGAACGCCGGTTCCGCGAGGATCTGTTCTACCGGCTCAACGTGGTGCCGC
>JAYVKX010000030.1:0-10559 GCA_043768005.1 Novosphingobium sp.
GTCATCGGCGACTATCGTCAGGCCGGGGCAGCGGAAAGTGAGATCCTTGCAGTAGCGCAGGATATGGCCAAGGACAGTCCGCTTGACGCCGAGGCCGAGCGCAAAGCGCAAACCAATGGTTGGCGCTAGCCGAGGTTAATTCACTCGTCTAAATCCGATGCCTGCATCTCAATACTTGACATTTTGTGCCTTATCCCGCCAAACCGGTTTCTATTGAAACTATTTCTGGACGCTTGTGATGACTGACCTGTTCGACAATCCGCTTGGCCTCGACGGCTTTGATTTCGTCGAGTTTTCGGCCGCCGAAAAAGGCGTGCTGGAGCCGGTGTTCCAGGCAATGGGCTTTAACCTGATTGCTCGCCATCGTTCAAAGGATGTGCAGCTATGGCGTCAGGGCGAAATCAATCTGATTGCCAACTACGAACCGGGCAGCCCGGCGGCCTATTTCAACGCCGAACATGGCCCTTCAGCCTGCGGGATGGGTTTTCGGGTTCATGATGCGGCCAAAGCCTATGCCCTGGCGATCGAACGCGGTGCTGAGCCGGTCGAGGTTCGCACCGGCCCAATGGAATTGCGGCTTCCTGCAATTCGCGGGATCGGCGGCTCGATCATCTATCTGATCGATCGCTATGGCGCAGACGGCCTGAGCATCTATGACATCGACTTTGTCTATGAGGCCGGGGTTGACCGTCACCCGATTGGCGCAGGCATGCAGATCATCGATCACCTCACCCACAACCTCTATGGCGGAAGGATGGCGCATTGGGCGGCCTTCTATGAACGGATCTTCAATTTCCGCGAGATCCGCTATTTCGATATCAAGGGCGAATATACCGGCCTGACCAGCAAGGCGATGACCGCGCCGGATGGCAAGATACGGATTCCGCTCAACGAAGAGGGCCAGAAGGGAGGCGGCCAGATCGAGGAGTATCTGCGCGCTTATAATGGCGAGGGCATTCAGCACATCGCCTTTTCCTGCGACGATCTTTATGCCGCCTGGGACAAGCTCAAGTCGCTGGGCACCCCCCTTTGCCCCGGCCCCGCCTGCGACCTATTACGAGATGCTGGCCGAGCGTTTGCCGGGCCACGGCGAGCCGGTCGATGCGCTACAAACCCGCGGCATCCTGCTCGATGGCTCAACCGAAAACGACGATCCGCGCCTGCTGCTCCAGATTTTCTCGCAGACGATGGTGGGGCCGGTGTTCTTCGAATTCATCCAGCGCAAGAAGGATGAAGGCTTCGGCGAAGGCAATTTCACCGCGCTGTTCAAATCAATGGAAGCCGACCAGATCCGGCGCGGGGCGCTGCAAGTAGAGAGCGGGGCGCTGCAAGTAGAGAGCTGATGGTGCGCCCGACGGGATTCGAACCCATGGCCCCCAGATTAGGAATCTGGTGCTCTATCCTGCTGAGCTACGGGCGCACGACGCTCTCTTAGGCAGGCCGGCAGCAGCTTGCAATCAGTTGAGTTCGTCAGGGGGAGCGATGGGGAAAGGCAGCGGGGCAACCGCGATCCCCTCTTCGATCAGCTCGATCGCTTGATCTGGCGTCGCCTGCCCGTGGATCACTTCTGCGGCGCGTTCGCCATAATGAATGGCGCGCGATTGCTCGGCGAATTTATCCCCCACCCAGCGCGATTGTTTGAGCGCTTCGGCCTGCAGCTGCGCCAATGCCGTCATCATCCGTGCAGTTTCCACCGGCATCGCGCCGCCTGCAACGGCTTGCGGCTTTGCGGACGAAGCAGGGGTCATCAGCTGATTGGCTTTGCGGCCAACATGGGGCGCCATCGGTGCCTTGCTGATCGCAGACGAGCCGCAATGGGGACAGTCCACCTGCCCAGCAGCGGATTGCTGCGCGAAATCATCGGAGGAGCCAAACCAGCCTTCAAACCGGTGCCCGCCGGACAGGCATTCAAGATCGAACACTATCATTCCAGGGAACTAGTCGGGAATTTTGCGGCGGTTGGCAAGGCTGGGCAGTTGCCCCCGCACCTCGGCAATCCGCGCGAGATCAAGATCGACAAAGCCCAGCCCTGGCGTCTCGCCGCCCATATCGAGCAGCACTTCACCCCAGGGATCGATCACCAGGCTGTGGCCATAGGTGCTGCGGCCATCTTCATGGGTGCCAACTTGCGCAGCAGCGATGACAAATGCGCTCGCCTCGATCGCGCGGGCGCGCTGCAAGATATGCCAATGCGCCGCGCCCGTCGTCACGGTAAAAGCCGCCGGAATGGCGATAGCATCGCAGCCCGCCCGGCCCAGTGCTTCGAACAAGGCGGGAAACCTGATGTCATAACAGATCGTCAGCCCTAGTCGCCCGATCGGTGTTTCGGCAATTGTCAGCGCTTCGCCCGGGGCATAGGCACTGGATTCACACCAGCTTTCGCCGCTCGCCAGATCGACATCGAACATATGCAGCTTGTCATAGCGGGCGCTGACATTGCCGCTGGCATCGACCAGCAGCGATCGGTTGGCCCAGCGGCCATCTTCGCGCAGCACCGCCAGCGATCCGATCGCCACCCACACCCCGGCGCGCGCGGCGGCTTCTTGCACGGCGGTCAGCACCGGATTGTCTGCCTCTGGCACGATATGCGCCCGCGCGCGGTCACGGTTGCGGTCAATCAGCCCGGACATTTCAGGGGTGAAGACCATTTCCGCTCCGGCCATTGCGGCTGCGCCCACTGCGCCTACCAGCGCCGCCGCATTGCCCGCCGGATCGATCCCGGCAGTCATTTGCAATAGGGCGATACGGGTCATGCTCAGCTGTTCAGCAGCTGATCAAGCTTGCCCGAACTATCGAGTGCAAACAGATCATCGCAGCCACCGATCGCGACATTATCGATGAAAATTTGCGGAACAGTCGCAGCACCGGGCCCGCGTTCGATCATTTCGGCGCGCCTGGGCCCGCCCATGGTGATGTCATATTCCTGATATGCTGCGCCCTTGGCATCCAGCAGTGCCTTGGCCCGATGGCAGAAGGGGCAGCCCCATTTGGAATAAATTTCGATCTTCGGCGCGGCCATGGGGATTCCTTTATAGTAGCTCGTCGCCCCTTGAAACCACGCTTCGCTAACATATCTCCAGCAAGGTGTCATGGCCCGCATGGGGATGACACCGCAGCAGAGCGCCGGAAACGGGCTCCACCAAAGTTGAAAATTGCTCAGAAGAGGATTTTTGCCATGAACCGATTTGATTTCGCCCCCTATCGCCGCACGACCGTTGGGTTTGACCGGTTGTTCGATCTGCTCGAAAATCATGCCCGGGCCGCCGGCGGTGACAATTACCCCCCGTTCAATATCGAACGCCGGGGCGATGATGCCTATCGCATCACCTTGGCGGTGGCCGGGTTCAAGCCGGCCGACCTGGATTTAACCGCGCAGCAAAATATGCTGATTGTTCAAGGCCGTAAGGGTGATGAAGCAGTCGAAGGTGAGTATCTCCACGTCGGGATTGCCCAGCGCGGGTTTGAGCGGCGCTTTGAACTGGCTGATTTCGTACTGGTCGTAGGGGCCAATCTGGAAGACGGATTGCTGAGCATCGATCTGGTCCGCGAAGTGCCTGACGCGATGAAGCCCAGGAAGATCGCAGTGGGATCGCCCAAGGGGCTATCGATTGTGCCTGATAGCGGCGCAGCCAGCGCGGCAGCCTGACGCGATTACCGATTAACCACAAGGATTTGCCAAGCGGAATGGGGGTGAAGCCTTTAGAGCCTCACCCCCGCGACGCTTGCGCATCGCCCTATCACCTCATGATCGTCCGGGTCGCAGAAGACGATCAGAGGCGACAAGCTCAACTAAGTGGTAACGGGTTGGTTGCCCCCTCGCCCCGGCGGGACCATGCAGCCATGAAGCGAAACGAATCCGAAATGGATTGGGTTACGATCGCGTAAGCGCGCGATACTGCGTACCGTTCAAAAAAAGCGCAACTGCTCCTGAAAAGGCCGATGTGCGTCATAAAAACGGCGCAGAACATTGCTAGTTTGAACTCCAAGCAGCGGGAGCAACCCTGACCGGGCGATTGTGATTGCTATCAGTTGTGGTGCGCTACGGGAAGGCGAGCACGCTAGGCAAGGGCTTTCTTGCAAACGACGTTAACTGCCTTCAAATACTAGTGGGCCGTGTCGGGTTTTTACAAATTCCAGCTCGAATTCATTCAGGCAGAGGATCAAACCAACCGCGCTTGCTGCAAAGCTGCACCGATGAAACCGGCGAACAACGGATGCGGTTCAAATGGGCGGCTTTTGAGTTCAGGATGGAACTGCACTCCCACGAACCACGGATGCTCGGGGCGCTCGACAATCTCGGGCAGCAGGCCATCGGGAGACATGCCCGAAAACACCAACCCCCCCTGCTCCAACCGGTCACGGTAAGCGGCATTCACTTCATAGCGGTGGCGGTGCCGCTCAAAAATAGTGGTCGCGCCATAGATATTGGCGACATGGCTGTTGCCCGCAAGCTTTGCCTCATAGGCACCCAGCCGCATTGTCCCGCCCATATCGCCGCCTTTGGCGCGGGTCTGCAGGCCTTCTTCGCTCCTCCAACGGTGATGATGCCAACCACAGGCTCGGTGGTTTCGCCAAATTCGGTTGAGGAAGCGTCGGCTATTCCGGCGGTATTCCGCGCGCCTTCGATGCAGGCCATCTGCATGCCAAGGCAGATGCCCAAGAACGGCACGCCGCGCTCGCGGGCGAAGCGGACGCTGGCGATCTTGCCTTCAGAGCCGCGTTCACCAAACCCACCGGGGACCAGAATGGCGTTCATCGGCTCAAGCCGGGCGGCGATTTCACTGTCATCGCCTTCAAACAATTCAGCATCGATCCAGCGGATGTTGACCTTGACCCGGTGGGCCATCCCGCCGTGGACCAGCGCTTCGTTCAGCGACTTATAGGCATCCTGCAGTCCAACATATTTGCCAACCACGCCAATCGTAACCTCGCCCTCTGGATGCTGGAAACGATCGACGATATCATCCCAGCGTGACAGATCAGGCGCATCACTGGTCAGGCCAAAATGGCGCAGAACCTCTGCATCAAGGCCCTCGGCATGATATTGCAAGGGCACTGAATAGATACTGGACGCATCAAGCGCGGGGATCACTGCTTCCTTGCGGACATTGCAGAACAGCGCGATCTTGGCGCGCTCGTTCTCGGGCAGCGGATGCTCACACCGGCACAGCAGAATATCGGGCTGGATGCCCAGGCTGGTCAGCTCGCGCACCGAGTGCTGGGTCGGCTTGGTTTTGAGTTCACCTGCCGCTGAGACATAGGGAACCAGCGTGACATGGATCGAACAGGTCATCTCGCGGCCCAGCTCGTTACGCAGCTGGCGCAGGGCTTCGATAAACGGCAGCCCTTCGATATCACCAACGGTGCCGCCGATTTCGCACAGCACGAAATCCAGATCCCCGGTTTCCTGAAGCGCGAATTCCTTGATCGCATCGGTGACATGCGGGATCACCTGAACTGTCGCGCCCAGATAATCGCAGCGGCGTTCACGGGTGATGATGTTCTGATAGATCCGGCCCGAGGTGATGTTGTCAGACTGGCGCGCCGAAACGCCGGTAAACCGTTCGTAATGGCCAAGATCGAGATCGGTTTCTGCGCCATCGTCAGTCACATAGACTTCGCCGTGCTGATAGGGGCTCATCGTGCCCGGATCGACGTTCAGATAGGGATCGAACTTGCGGATTCGCACACGAAATCCGCGCGCTTGCAGCAAGGCAGCAAGGCTTGCTGCCATAAGACCTTTGCCGAGCGAGGAGACCACGCCGCCGGTTATGAAAATGTACCGCGCCATGGGAGTTCAGCCTTAAGCCTTAGGAGGGCGCCCGCGCAAGCTCTTGCTGCGGCAATCCACAACAGATCGCACCCTGCAACAATGAAACGGCCCGCCAATCAAGGCAGAACCGGTGTGCCCGCGATGAAGTGAATTTACTGCTTGGGTGCCGGGGCGAGCGGATCAGCCGGGTCTGACGCTGCAGGTGCCGGAACAGTGGTCAGCGCCGGCGCGCTACCCGCCAGCGGATCTGTCGAAGCCGGGCTGACTGCTGCCGCAGGTGCAGTGCCGCGTTCAAGCGAAGTGTCGATGCTGCGCCCGGAACTGGCCTTTACCGCCAGTGCCGCCAGCACGATGCTCAGCACCACAAACATTGTTGCCAGAACTGCAGTCGCGCGGGTCAGAAAATCGGCCGCGCCGCGCGCCGACATCAGCCCACCCGGACTGCCGCCAACCCCAAGGCCGCCGCCTTCTGAACGCTGCATCAGAATGACACCGACCAGCGCGGCTGCGATCAGCGCCTGGACCACGGTAAGAAAAATGAAAAGCGACATGTCAGTCTCTACAATAGCAATGTTGCCGCGCATCTAGGCGCGGCAAGCCCCCGGCGCAAGCTGTGCCTTATGGATAGTGGGCTGCGTTACTCTTCGCCTGGACCGCCAGCGGCGGCGACGATCGAAAGGAAGTTGTCGGCAGCAAGGCTCGCCCCGCCAACCAGCGCTCCGCCGACTTCATCCGCGGCTAGCAGTTCGGCGGCGTTTCCTGCATTGACCGAGCCGCCATAGAGAATAGTCACCTCCGCACCCGCCTCGCCATAAATCCCGGTCAGCGTGGCCCGGATTGCGCGGTGCATCGCGCCGACATCTTCTACCGAAGGAACCCTGCCGGTACCGATCGCCCAGACCGGCTCATAGGCCACTGCAAGCCGCGCTGCGACCTCATCGCCGCGCGGCAGCGAGCCATCCAGCTGAGCGGTGACAATTGCTTCGGCCTGACCCGAATCGCGCTGCGCCTCGGTTTCGCCAACGCATAGGATGACCTCCAGATTGGCCGCCAATGCGGCTTCGGCCTTGGCCCGCACTGCGCCGTCTGTTTCGCCGTGCTGGGCGCGCCGTTCGCTATGGCCAACGATAGTGAAGCCGGCCCCGGCATCGGCCAGCATGGCGGCAGAAATATCGCCGGTGAACGCGCCGCTGGCATTGGCATGGCAATCCTGCGCCCCAATCCCGGTCGCCTGCAACGCCTCGACCATGGCTGAGATCAAGGTGAACGGCGGCGCAATTGCAACGCGGACAGCGGGATAACGTGCCGCCCCGCGATCGATCGCACGGGCCTCTGCCAGCATGGCGCGGGTGCCGTTCATCTTCCAATTGCCAACGATATAGGGTCGAATAGTCATCTAAGTCTCACATTTTGCAGCATTTCCCCATTTAGGGTGGAGCCGTCTGATTCCCGCAGCTAGGCGAGCGGACCTATTCTTGTCAAAGTCCGCGCGGCAGAATGACCGGGCAATCGGCCAGATCTTCTGATCAATTCCATATAGCGGAGCCATTGCGGGATCGGTGTTTGGACCGTAAAGCCGCCGCCGATGCGCCCATTTGGCGGCGCGATAGATTTGGCGATTGGTCCATGCTCGAGTTCTTCCGCAGTTTTACCAAAAGCAAGCTCGGCATTGGCATTACGCTTGTGTTCCTGGCTCTGATCGCCCTGGCCTTTGCCAGCGGGGATGTCGCATCGAGCAACGGGTTTGGCGGAATTGCCGGGGGTGACCGGGTGGCCACGATCGGTACCAAGCGTATCAGTACCTCGCAGCTCAGCCAGAATATCTCGAGCGCGGTGGATAATCTGCGTCAGAAGGATCCCAAGCTGACGCTCAAGAGTTTTCTGGCAGACGGCGGAATGGCCCAGGTGCTTGACGAGATGATCGATCGCACTGCGCTCGCCGTGTTTGGCGAAAAGCACGGCGTGATTGCGAGTGATCGGCTGATCGATAGTGAAATAGCCAAGGTTGCAGCGTTTCGCGGCCCCGATGGCAATTTCAGCGAAACGCTTTATCGCCAGCTGCTGCAGCAGCGCGGGATGAGCGATGCGCAGGTCCGCGAAGATATTGCGCAAAGTCTGATCGCGCGCCAGCTGCTGACCCCGGCTGATTATGGCGTTACCATGCCCAGTGCGATCATGCTGCGCTATGCCGGGGTGATTACCGAGCGACGGATTGGCGGAATCGCCCTGCTGCCTTCAGCGTCATTTGCTTCCAAAATTCCGCCTAGCGATCAGGAACTGGCCAGCTTTTACGCCGCACACCGCGCTGATTATATCCAGCCCGAACGCCGCAGCATCCGTTATGCCAGCTTTTCCGAAAGCGCCCTGAAGAACGTTGCTGCACCAACCGAGGCAGAGATTGCCGCGCGGTTTGCCACAAACAAGGCGCAATATGCCGCATCGGAAAAGCGCCGGATTACACAGCTTATCCTGCCCACCGAAGCCGCGGCCAGGGCCGTTCTGGCCGAAGTTGCCACCGGAAAGCAGCTGGAGGCCGCCGCCGCTGCGAAAGGACTGAGCGCCGCATCAATCGGCAGCGTTACGAAGGAAGCACTTTCCGCCCAATCATCGCAGGCAGTGGCCGATGCCAGCTTTACCGGCGCAAGCGGCAAGATTGCCGGACCGGTGCGCAGCGGGCTTGGCTGGCACCTGATGCGGGTGGATGGCATAGAGGGCACAGCGGCCCGTACACTGGATCAGGTGCGCGGGCCGCTGACAACCCAGCTGACCGAGGAAAAGCGCCGGATCGCGCTCAGTGACTTTTCCGCCAAGATCGAGGAAGAGTTCGATAATGGCGCGACCCTGGCCGATGTCGCCAAGGAGATGGGCCTGACATTGAGCCAGAGCGCGCCGCTGGTGGCCGATGGCCGGGTGTTTGGCAGTGACACCGAGACCGCGCCGCCAGTGCTCACCCGGGTGCTCCAGACCGCCTTTGCAATGGAAGGCCAGAACGAACCGCAGCTGGCCGAGATCGAAGTGGGCAAAAACTTCCTGATCTTCGATGTGAACGAGTTGACCGCTTCTGCGCCTGCCCCGCTGGCCGAGGTAAAGCCAGCCGTTACGATGGATCTCCAGCTGTCCAAAGGCGTGATCGCGGCCAAGGCCGCGGCGCAGAAGATGGAGGCGATGGTCAAGAAAGGCAGCGATCTGGGCGCGGCTATGGCGTCGCTGGGCATGGCTTTGCCACCGGTTGACCGGGTCAATATCCCGCGTGAACAGATCGCCGGGCAACAGCAGGTGCCCCCGCCACTGACGCTGATGTTTGCGATGAGCAAGGGCAGCGTGAAGCTGCTTCGTGCACCGCGCAACCGGGGCTGGTATGTGGTCACGCTGCAGGATGTGATCCCCGGCACGGTCAATCCGGCCGACCCGCGCCTTGCCGGTTTGCAGACCGAGCTTGACGGGGTGCTGGGCCGCGAGCTAGCCGATCAGATGCGCAGCGCGATCCGCAATGAAATGGGCGTGAAGCGCAACGAAGCGGCAATCCGCTCGGTTGGCGTCAAACTCGTTGGCGGCAATTAGGCTGACTGGGCATGTCAGCGACCCGGCCTGAAAATTGGGATGCAGCCCGGGCCGCGCTGGCGGATGGCCGCCCGGCGCTGGTCTGGCGGCGACTGATCGCCGATTGCGAGACGCCGGTTGGCGCAGCGGCCAAGCTGATCGAACCGGGCCGCGGCGATTTTCTGCTTGAATCGGTTGAAGGCGGCGAAGTGCGCGGGCGTTACAGCCTGCTGGGGCTCGATCCTGATCTGGTGTTCCGCGCGACTGGCCCGGCTTGCGAAATCAACCGTAATTGGCAGGCAGACCGCGCTGGCTTTGCGCCGATGGCAGGAGGAAGCCTGGCTGAACTTCGCGCGCTGGTTGAAGCCTGCAAGATCGATGTGCCGCCCGCCCTGCCGCGCGCCTTGGCCTGTCTGGTGGGCTATTTCGGTTATGAAACGATCGGCCTGGTCGAAAAGCTGCCCCGCGCGCCGCAAAGCGCGCTGGAACTGCCCGATATGCTGTTCGTTCGCCCGACGCTGATCCTGATCTTTGACCGGCTGAGCGACGAACTGTTCTGCGTCGCCCCCGTCTGGGCCTCGTCACGCGCGCCTGAAATGGCGCTGGCGCAGGCACAAGACCGGATCGACGAGGCTTTGCGCCGCCTTGCCCGCCCGGCTCCGGACGCGGTAAAGGATGCCACTATGGCTGCCCCCCTGCTGGCACCAACCATGGCCCCTGCCGATTACGGGGCGATGGTTGCCAGGGCGCAGGGTTACATCGAGGCGGGAGACATCTTTCAGGTGGTGCTGGCGCAGCGTTTTACCTGCCCGTTCACCCTGCCCCCGCTGGCGCTGTATCGCGCGCTGCGCCGGGTAAACCCTTCGCCGTTCCTCTACTTCCTCGACCTGCCCGGATTTGCCCTGATTGGTTCAAGCCCCGAAATTCTCGTGCGGGTCCGCGATGGTGAGGTCACGATCAGGCCGATTGCCGGAACCCGGCCGCGCGGGGCAACACCCGAACAAGACCGTGCCAATGAAGCCAGCCTGCTTGCCGATCCCAAGGAACGCGCCGAACATCTGATGCTGCTCGATCTGGGCCGCAATGACGTTGGGCGGGTGGCCGCCACCGGCACGGTCAAGGTGACCGAAAGCTATACGGTCGAACGCTACAGCCATGTCATGCACATCGTCTCCAATGTCGTCGGCCAGCTCGATACCGCAAAGCATGACGCAATCGATGCGCTGTTTGCGGGCTTTCCGGCGGG
>JAYVKX010000031.1:0-2096 GCA_043768005.1 Novosphingobium sp.
AAACCATTGCCGTCGCCGGTTTGCTTGAGCCAGGGCAGGCCTTCGGATTCCGCTCTATCCGACCATGCAGCATCCATGGCGGGAAAAAAATGACTATGCATATCAATGACAGTCGCGCCGCTGGAAGTCCGCTTGTTCATGACAGTCGCATCGCCCTTACCATCTGACCCACCCCCGATCGAGGGGGCCGGTTCGCCTTGACTATGGTGTGTAACCGGACGCTGCTATCAACAATAATCCATAGATAAGACCACGCTATTGCCAAAACACTATAGTAAGGCCAAGCTGCGGCGAGAGGACAGGATATGCCCAAATTCCACGAGAACTTCCTGCTGGGACGATTGAAACTTCGGCAGTTGCGGTTGCTCACCGCCGTCGCGGAAGAAGGCACCGTCCTCAAGGGCGCCCAGGTGCTCAACATCGCCCAGCCAGCCGCGACCAAGAGCATCAAGGAGCTTGAGGATGCGCTGGGTGTCAAGCTGTTCGAGCGTTCTTCGCGCGGGGTCACACCAACCGATTTCGGGCAAGTCATGATCAAGCATGCCAAGCTGATCCTGACCCAGCTGCGCCATGCCAGCGAAGAAATGCAGTCGCTCGACGAAGGGCTGTCTGGCCGGGTCTATGTTGGGACCTTGCTGGCCGCATCACCGTCGTTGTTACCACGGGCACTGGCCTTGCTTCGAGCGCGGCGTCCCGGCATCGCGGTCACCGTCACAGAGGGGACCATCGACCGGCTGATGCCATCGCTCAGAACCGGGGACATCGATGTCGTGCTTGGCCGGCTGTCAGAATATCGCGAGCGTGAAGGGCTGGAACAGGAACTCCTCTATCTCGATTCCATTGCAATCGTCGTGCGTGACGGGCACCCGCTGACCAAGCGCGAAGACCTCAAGCTCGTCGATCTGGTCCAACAGGCCTGGGTCATGCCGACGCCACAGACCTCGCTGCGCCGCCAGCTCGATTTCGCGTTCCGGCGCGAGGGGCTGGAACCGCCGGTCGATGTCATCGAATCGGTTTCGATCCTGACCAACCACGCGCTGCTGGCCGAGACCGACATGGTCGCAGCGATGCCGCACCAGGTGGCATGCGTGCAGTCGGGGCTGGCAATCCTCCCGGTGACGATCGACGCGGCAAGCTCGCGGATTGGTGCCACCACCCGGGCCAATATCGCACCGTCGGCGGCGGCCAATTACTTCATGACCATCGTGCGTGAGGTTGCCGCAGAAATCAGGATCGAGCTGAGCTCAACTTGAAGCGGACGATCGCCGGCGGGTCCGGGTCCAGAGGATATAGGCCAGCACCACGAAGACCAGCCAGGGCACGCCTGCGATCACCGCAATGTTCCAAAATTCGGTGTCGAGCGCCATCGTAAGGGTGATCGCCGCGAGCAGGCCCAGTCCCAATATCTGCGCATACGGGAAAAAGGGCATGCGCACGGGCAGCTCGTCAGCCCGATGCCTTCGCCGGAACACGATGTGGCTGGCCAGGATGCTGCTCCACACCAGCAAGCCGCCGAACAGGGTAATGCCGAACAAATAGTTGTAGGCCAGCGGGGTCAACTTCGACAGCGAGGCGGCAAGCAGCGCCAGCGCCCCCGTCAGCAATGTCGCTTTCATCGGCACACCCTGCTGGTTGAGCCCTCCGAAGGCGCTCGGTGCGTATTTTCCGCGAGAGAGCGAAAACAGCATGCGCGAGGACAGGTACAGGCTGGTGTTCATCGCCGAGAGCGCCGCGGTCGCCACCACGAAATTCATGATATCGCCGGCAAACGGGATGCCGGCGCTGGCGAACATTCCCACGAACGGGCTTTCGGTCACCACCTTGGCGCCGGACTGCATCCACGGCACGGAAGCGACGATGATGAACAGCGCCAGGATGTAGAACAGGAATAGCCGCAGCGCCATTGTGCGCAAGGCAGCCGGGATGGCTTCCCTGGGATTCTCTGCCTCGCTTGCAGTGCCGACCACAAACTCCAGCCCCATGAACGAAAACAGCGCCATCAGCACCGCCATCCACACGCCGCCAAAGCCATTGGGCATGAAACCGCCCGCGAGGCCCGTCACATTGTGAAGCCCGATCGGATCGCCCACCGCGCC
>JAYVKX010000032.1:0-3050 GCA_043768005.1 Novosphingobium sp.
GATCACGAATCCGGCGGTGCGCGAAAGGATCGCCACACGGGTGCGGCGGCTGCGCGCGGCGAACTCGTCGCTCGATAGCTCGGCCCGGCTTTCCAGCACCCGGGCGAACGCCTTGACCAGCGCAAACGCGACCCAGCCGAGCAGCGCGGGGACCAGGAAACGATCAATTGCCAGCCAGACCCGCGCCAGTGCCGGGTCGGTCTCCGCCGCCAGAGAAATGGCAACCGCCACGAACGACCAACGCAGCGGATGGCGCAACCGGTCCACCACGACCTGGTCAGATTCAAGATGCGACAGCCTGGCAAAACGGCTGAGCAGGGCGAATAGCAGCAGGTGTACGACCAGCGCCGCGCCCACCGCGAGGGCGGCGGCCAGGGCGCTATCGGTCAGCATCCCGAATCGGTCGGAGAATGCAGCTGCTGCAGAAAGAATCAATGCGCTGCCCCCCAGCTTGGCCCGGTACCGATCTCGATCCCCAGCGGCACATCGAGCTTTACCGAAGGCAGCGCGGCCTCGGCCATGACCCGCTCGATCACTAGCCGTGAGGCGGCAACATCGCCCTCGGGCAGCTCGAACACCAGCTCGTCATGCACCTGCAACAGCATCCGCACGTGCCCCAGACCAGCAGCTTCCAGCGCGGGCATCATCCGCGCCATCGCCCGCTTGATGATATCGGCGCAGGTGCCCTGGATCGGCGCGTTGATCGCAGCGCGTTCGCTGCCTTGCCGTTCGGCCTGCTGGGATGATTTGATCCGGGGAAACCAGCATTTCCGCCCGAACAGCGTTTGCGAAAACCCGGTTGCCCGCACGCTTTCCAGCGTTTCGTGAATATAGCGCTGGATGCCGGGAAAGCGTTCGAAATAGCGGTCGATCATCGCCTGTGCTTCTTCTGCCGTCACCCCCAGCCGTCCGGCCAGGCCCCAGCGCGAAATGCCATAAAGGATCGCGAAGTTGATCGTCTTGGCGCGGCCACGGGTATCGCGGTTAACCTCACCAAACATTTCCATCGCGGTGCGGGCGTGGATATCCTCGCCTGCCGCAAACGCCTGTTTCAGCGCGGGAACATCGGCCATATGCGCGGCGAGCCGCAGTTCGATCTGGCTGTAATCGGCTGCCAGCAGCACATTGCCGGGCGCAGCCACGAAAGCATCGCGGATCTGGCGGCCAAGCTCGGTGCGGATCGGGATGTTCTGGAGGTTCGGCTCGGTCGAGGAGAGCCGCCCGGTCTGTGCACCAACCAGACTGTAGCTGGTGTGGACCCGCTGCGTGTCCGGATTGATCGCGGCTTGCAGTGCCTCGGTATAAGTGGAGCGCAACTTGGACAGCTGGCGCCATTCCAGCACCTTGCTGGCCATGACCACGCCTTGCCCGGCGAGGCCATCGAGGATGCCGACATCGGTGGAATATTGCCCGCTCTTGCCTTTTTTGCCGCCCTTCAGCCCCATCTGGTCGAATAATATATCGCCCAGCTGTTTGGGGCTGCCAATGGTGAAGGGCGTGCCCGCCAGGCTGTGAATCTCTGCCTCCAGCGCGCTGATCGCAACGGCAAATTCGGCGGAGAGCCCGGCCAGCCGCTCTCGGTCAACCTTGATCCCGTGGCGCTCCATCTGGGCGACAACTGCGATCAGCGGGCGATCGACCAGCTGGTAGATCCGGGTTGCGGCTTCTTCGGCAAGCCGGGGCTTCAACATGGCGTGCAGCCGCCAGGTTACATCGGCATCCTCGGCAGCATAGGGAGTAGCCTTGTCCAGCGGCACTTCGGCAAAGCTGATCGCCTTTTTGCCGGTGCCGCACACATCCTTGAAGGCGATGCAGCGGTGGCCAAGGTG
Source organism: Novosphingobium sp. (assembly GCA_043768005.1). Taxonomy (GTDB): domain Bacteria; phylum Pseudomonadota; class Alphaproteobacteria; order Sphingomonadales; family Sphingomonadaceae; genus Novosphingobium. Next base: position 1,830 of record JAYVKX010000032.1, read on the forward strand.
GCGCAAGGCCAGCTCGTCCATGCCGTGCCCCCCGCCGATACCATCTTCCTGCCGTCCGGCGTCAAGATCGAAGCTGATTACCATCGTATCATCAATCGGGCTGACGGTGATCCCATGGCGTGCCATCACGTTCAGATCATATTTGATGTTCTGGCCCACTTTTAGCACCGCATCGCTTTCCAGCAGCGGTTTCAGCCGGGCGAGGGCCGCCGCGCGATCAATCTGCAGGGGTTTTTCCGCAAACATATCGGTCCCGCCGTGGCCCAGCGGAATATAGCAGGCCTGATTCGCGTCCACGGCCAGGCTGATCCCGACCAGATCGGCGCGCAGCGCATCCAGCGCGCTGGTTTCGGTATCGAACGCCACGATCCGTGCTGCCGCAGCCTTGGCGATCCAGCGATCGAGCGCGTCCATCGTTTGCACGCATTCATAGGCGCTGTGATCGATCGCGGGCATATCAGGCAGCGGCTGACGGCCTGAGCCAGGTGCCGGGGCAGTCCCGGCTGTAACCGGTTTGCCCGGATGGAGCTGGGTGCTGCGTTCCGGGCTGCCCGCGCCGACGCCCAGCCGCTTGAGCAGGCTGGTAAAGCCGTGCTCGGCCAGAAATGCAGTAAGCGGCGCAGGCGGGATCGCGCCTAGTTTGAATTCATCCAGCGCCATCGGCAGCGGGCAATCTTCCCGCAGCTGAACCAGCACCCGGCTGAGCCGCGCCATATCGGCCTGTTCGATCAGACTATCGCGCAGCTTGCCCGGCTTCATCTCCGGTGCGGCGGCAAGGGTACCTTCCAGCGTGCCGTTTTCCTGAATCAGCTTGGTCGCGGTTTTCGGGCCGATCCCGCGAACGCCGGGAATATTATCCGCCGAATCGCCCATCAGCGCCAGCACATCGCCGACCAGTTCGGGCGTCACGCCGAATTTCTCTTCAACCTCGGCAATATCGATTCGCAGGTTCTTCATCGTATCGAGCATGTCGATCTTGCCGCCGCCTTTTGCGCAGGTGCCGATCAGCTGCATCAGATCCTTGTCGGATGAAACGATGGTAACGTTCCACCCCACCCGCGCCGCAGCGCGGGCATAGCTGGCGATCATATCATCCGCCTCGACATCCGCTTCCTCGATCAGCGGCAGCGAAAAGGCGCGGGTGGCATCGCGAATCAGTGGGAACTGCGGAACCAGATCCTCGGGCGCGGGGGGGCGGTTGGCCTTGTATTTGTCATAAAG
>JAYVKX010000033.1:0-7110 GCA_043768005.1 Novosphingobium sp.
CGGATTTGAACTGCTGCTGGCAGCCGATGCGCCATTGCCAGCCGTTAAACCTGTTAAAGCTCAGGCCGCGTTGCAGCCTGCCGGAACCATTCTGCCTAGCAACACGCCGGGCTTGGTCGGACGCGAAATGGCGCCGGTGTTGCGCCAGCCGATCGCACGGATCATTGCTAATGCGGAAACGATCCGCACCCGCCTCGCCGGGCCGCTGGCCGAGGAATATAGCCGCTATGCCGCCGATATCGCCTCAGCCGGGCAGCATCTACTGGCGTTGATCGAAGATATTGCCGATCTGGAAATAGTCGAGGCAGAGGATTTCTCAACCGCACCCGATCGGATCGATCTGGCCGATGTCGCCCGCCGCGCTGCTGGCATTCTGGGGGTCCGCGCGCAGGAGCAGGGGATTATTATCGACTCGCCAAAGCTGGGTGAAACCCTGCCCGCAATCGCTGAATTTCGCCGGGTGCTTCAGGTTCTGCTCAATCTGGTCGGCAATGCGATCCGCTATTCACCGGCCAATTCGCAGGTGTGGGTCAGGCTGGAGGGCGAGGGCACACGGTCACGCGTGATTGTCGCCGATCAGGGGCCGGGGCTAAGCGTGGATCAGCAGGCCCGTGTGTTCGAAAAGTTTGAGCGACTTGGCCGCAGTGACGAGGGCGGCTCCGGGCTTGGCCTGTATATTTCGCGGCGTATGGCGCGCGCGATGGGCGGGGAACTGACCGTGGAAAGCGCGCCCGGGCAGGGCGCGCGTTTCACATTGGAAGTACCAGCAGACTTGCTGGCGTCAGCGCCCAAGCCGACGCGCTAGCACGATGATCAGCGCGCCTGCAGCGGCGATCAGCGCCCCGTAAAGCACCCATTTCTGATCGGCCAGCATGAAGCTGTCAGCTGGCCACTTGATGATGCCCAGGCCCTGAAGCGCGAAGAATGACCCCGCCACAAGGGCGAATGCGCCAACGATGTTGAGGATAATGCGCAGAAATATCATGCTTGTCTCTCCTGAGGCTTAACGCTTGCCGATGGGGGTGTAATCGCGTTCTACCGGGCCGGTGTAAAGCTGGCGCGGGCGGCCGATTTTCTGGCCGGGATCGGAAATCATCTCGTTCCACTGCGCCACCCAGCCGACCGTGCGGGCCAGCGCAAACAGCGCTGTGAACATGGTGGTCGGAAAGCCGATCGCCGAAAGAATCACGCCCGAATAGAAATCGACATTGGGGAACAGCTTCTTCTCAACGAAATAGGGATCATTGAGCGCCATTTCTTCCAGCTGCAGGGCTACTTCGAACACCGGATCGGTGACTTTCAGTGCTGCAAACACCTCACGCACCGTCTGCTGCATCACCGTCGCACGGGGATCGTAGTTTTTATAAACCCGGTGGCCAAAGCCCATCAGGCGGAAGGGATCATTCTTGTCCTTGGCGCGCGCGATATAGTGCGGAATCCGGTCTGGCGTGCCGATTTCATGCAGCATGTTGAGCGCGGCCTCATTCGCGCCGCCATGCGCCGGGCCCCACAGACAGGCGATCCCGGCCGCGATGCAGGCAAACGGATTGGCGCCGGAAGATCCGGCCAGCCGCACGGTTGAAGTAGAGGCGTTCTGTTCGTGATCGGCGTGGAGGATGAAGATCCGGTCCAGCGCCTGTTCGACAATCGGGTTCACCACATAGGGTTCGGCCGGAACGCCAAAGGTCATCCGCAGGAAATTACCGGTGTAGGACAGGCTGTTGTCGGGATAGACGAACGGCTGGCCAACCGAATATTTATAGGCGGCGGCGGCTATCGTCGGCATTTTGGCGATCAGCCGGTGCGAGCTGATCTTGCGGTGATGCGGGTCTGAAATATCAGTCGAATCATGGTAGAATGCCGAAAGCGCCCCGACCACGCCGCACATGATCGCCATCGGATGAGCATCACGACGAAACCCGCGATAGAACTGCATCAGCTGTTCGTGCAGCATGGTGTGGCGGCTGATTGTGTGGCTGAAATCCTTCAGCTCTGGCGCAGAGGGCAGCTCGCCATTGAGCAAGAGATAGCTGACTTCCATGAAGCTGGAATTTTCAGCCAGCTGGCCGATCGGATAACCACGGTGCAGCAGCACGCCTTCATCGCCATCGATATAGGTCAGCGCGCTTTCGCAGGCCGCGGTTGAGGTGAAGCCGGGATCATAGGTAAACATGCCCGTCTGGGCATAGAGCTTGCGGATATCGACCACATCGGGGCCGACGCTGCCTGACAGCACCGGAAATTCATGATCGCTGCCGCCCGCGCTCAGTTTTGCCAGATCACTCACCTGAATTTACTCCCTAAACCGATTTAACAGCGGGCGTGGACACTGCCTGAGCGGCAATCCGCGCCAGGCTTTCGTCCCGCCCGAGCAGAACCAACACATCGAATATACCCGGGGAGGTTGTTTGGCCCGTTAGCGCGGCCCTAAGTGGTTGCGCAAGCTTGCCGAGCCCCAAACCGAGCTCCTCCGCCATCGTTTTGAGACTGGCTTCCAGCCCTGGCATTGTCCAGTCCTTTTCCGCGGCGATCCGCAGCTGGATCTGGCCCAGCAGCGCGCGGGCATCATCGCTCAGCAGCGCCGCTGCCTTGGGCTCGATTGTCAGCGGGCGGGCGGCGAACAAGAAGGCAGCATTGGCGGCCAGCTCAAGCACATCTTTCGCCCGCACCTTAAGCACCGGCATCGCCTGTTCCAGCAGTGCCGGATCGGCTGCACCCGCCATATGCGGGGCAACCAATGCCGCCAGCCGCGCATCATCGGCCTCGCGAATATACTGTCCGTTCAGATTGTGCAGCTTGGCCAGATCAAACCGCGAGGGCGATTTGCCGACATCGCAAATATCAAACCATTCCACCGCCTGATCGCGGCTGATCAGCTCATCATCGCCGTGGCCCCAGCCAAGCCGGAGCAGATAGTTGAACAGCGCTTCGGGCAGAATACCCAGCTCATCCCGATAGGCATCCACCCCGGTCGCACCGTGGCGCTTGGATAGTTTGGCCCCGTCTGATCCGTTGATCAGCGGGACATGGGCATAGAACGGCTGCTGCCAGCCCATGCCGGTGATGATCGTCAGCTGCCGGAACGCGTTGTTGAGGTGATCATCGCCGCGGATCACATGGGTTACGCCCATATCGTGATCATCAACCACCACGGCGAGCATATAGGTGGGCGTACCGTCTGAGCGGAGCAGGACGAAATCATCGATCTCGGCATTGTTCACCGTCACCCGGCCCTGAACCAGATCGTCTATGACTGTCTCACCGCCGCGCGGGGCCTTGATCCGCACCACATGGGGCACCCCGGCCGGCCAGCTGGCGGCGGCGGCATCGCGCCATTCGCTGTCGATCCGGAACGGGCGGCGTTCGGCCTGCGCGGCGGCGCGGCGGCTGGCCAGCTCGTCCGTGGTCAGAAAGCAGCGATAAGCGTGGCCCGCCTCAAGCAGCGCCTCAGCCACTTCGGCATGGCGGGCAGAACGCTCGAACTGGAAGGAGGCTGGCTCATCACCGCCAAGGCCCAGCCATTCCAGCCCGTCAAAGATCGCGGCAATCGCTGGCTGAGTTGATCGAGCGCGATCGGTGTCTTCGATCCGCAACAGATAGGTGCCGCCGTGGTGGCGGGCAAACAACCAGTTGAACAGCGCCGTCCGCGCGCCACCAATATGCAGATAACCGGTGGGCGAGGGCGCAAACCGGGTGACGACACGGCGGTTTACTGCCGCTGTCTCGCTACTCGCACTTGCCATCATCGCATCCTTCCTGTCTCTTGCGGGCCATGGCAAGCGAGCCCCAAGCGTCCCGCGCCGATGGGCTGTTCATACCGATGGGCAGCGATGCGCCGCTTGGCGCTGCACTGCAACATGGCCATTGGCGCAAGCGCATGAACTTGTCCAGCGGGCTCACCCGCGCGCTGGTGGTTGTCGAACGTCTGCTGGAAAGCGCCGGATTTGATCGGGCACCCTGGCTGGCGGTCGGGTTTGCCGCCGGGATTGCCGCATGGTTTGCGCTGGCGAATTCCTGGCAGTGGCTGGCCTTGATCGCGCTGTGCCTTGCGGTGATGCTGGGAACGCTTGCCGGGCTTCGCGGTGATGGCCGGTTCCCGTTTCTGCGGCAAGCCATCGCAGCATTGGCCTTGGTCATCGCGGCTGGTTGCGGAATTGTCTGGGCCAAATCGGCGCTGGTCGGCACCCCGGCAATCGCGCGCCCAATGGTCGGGGAAATCAGCGGAACGGTGATGAAGCGTGAGGAGCAGCCTGCGCTGGCGCGGGTTCGCCTGACGCTGGCGGTGCGCGAGCCCGGCACAGCCCGGCCGATCATGGTGCGGCTCAATTTGGCAAGCGGCGATGACCAGCCCGGCATCGCCGAAGGAGCGCAAGTGAAACTGCGCGCCCGGCTGATGCCGCCCGCGCCGCCGATGCTGCCGGGCGGCTATGATTTTGCCCGCGCTTCATGGTTTTCAGGCCTTGCTGCTACGGGCAGCGTGCTGGGCAAGGTGACGGTGGTGCGGACAGGCCAGCAACAAGGCTGGGTGCGCGGTCTGCAGCGTTCACTTTCCGCCCATGTCCGCTCAAGACTGGATGGCTCAGCCGGAACCATTGCCGCCGCCTTTGCCAGCGGCGATCGCGGGGCCATTGCGGAAAGCGACGATACCGCAATGCGCGATGCCGGACTGACACATCTGCTATCGATCAGCGGGCTGCATGTCAGTGCAGTAGTCGCAGCGGTCTATGTGCTAACGATCCGCTTGCTGGCGCTGTGGCCGTGGCTCGCACTGCGGGTACGGCTGCCGTTGGTGGCGGCAGGAGCAGGCGCATTGGCCGGGGTCGCCTATACGGTGCTGACCGGCGCGGAAGTGCCCACGATTCGTTCGTGCATCGGCGCGGTTCTGGTGCTGCTGGCGCTGGCCATCGGGCGCGAGCCATTGAGCCTGAGGATGGTGGCGGTGGCAGCCTTGTTTGTGCTGCTGTTCTGGCCCGAAGCGGTGATCGGGCCCAGTTTCCAGATGAGTTTTGCAGCGGTGATCGCGATTGTCGCGCTGCATGGCGCGGCCCCGATCCGCGCCTTTCTGTCCCCGCGAGAGCAGGCGTGGTGGGCCAAGGGCCTCAGGCATCTGGTGATGCTGCTTGGCACCGGGGTCGTGATCGAACTGGCCCTGATGCCAATCGGACTGTTCCACTTTCACCGCGCCGGGGTGTATGGCGCGCTCGCCAATGTCATCGCCATTCCGCTGACGACATTCGTTTCGATGCCGGCAATTGCCCTGGCGCTACTGCTGGATGGGATTGGCCTTGGCGCACCGGCCTGGTGGATTGCGGGCAAATCGCTCGAACTGCTGCTGCTACTTGCGCATTGGACGGCAGCGCAGCCCGGTTCGGTCACGCTGCTTCCGGCGATGGGGCAGGGCAGCTTCATGCTGTTCATCGCTGGCGGATTGTGGCTGGCACTGTGGCGCGGAAAACTGCGGCTGGCGGGGTTGATCCCGGCAATGATGGGCCTGACGATGCTGGCCTTTTTGCGCCCGCCCGATGTGCTGATTTCAAATGATGGCCATCATGTCGGAATTACCGGTGAGGGCGGTTCCTTGCTGGTACTGCGTCAGGGCAAGAGCGATTTTGCCAAAGAAAACCTGCAAGAGATCGCCGGGATGGACGGCGAGACGCAGCTGCTCGAGGATTGGCCCGGCGCGCGGTGCAACCGCGATTTCTGTGCGGTGGAACTTGATCGCGGCGGGCGAAAATGGCGCCTGCTGATCGCGCGGAGCAAGGATCTGGTGGATATTCGCGAACTGGCGTCAGCTTGCGCGCGGGCTGATATCGTCATTGCCGATCGGCGGCTGCCCTATCCGTGCAAGCCCGCCTTGCTCAAGGCGGATCGGGCCATGCTGGGGCAGACCGGCGGATTGACGCTGGACTTGTCAAACCGCGAGGTCAGAACTGTGGCCCAGGATCAGGGGACACATGGCTGGTGGCGGCCAGCCAAACGGCGGAGTTTTCCAGCACCAAAGTCTGCAACGCATAGGGCCGCCGCTCGCATTACCGCAGAGCCGCGAACCCTTAGAACTATCGGCCCTTAGAACATGATGCGATTGGACTGAATCGCAGCATGTTCAATAATTCATTGTTGCCGCAGGATTAATTGCGAAAAATCGGTGCCCACTTTTTCGCATCATGCTCTAGTGATAGCGCCGCAGCAGCCCGGCCAGCTTGCCCTGAACCTGCACTTCGCCCGGCAGATAAAGCTGCGGATCATAGGCGGCATTGGCCGGATCGAGCCGGACCTTGCCATCTTCGCGGCGCAGATATTTCAGCGTTGCTTCTTCGCCCCGGATCAGCGCGACAACGATTTCGCCATCGCGCGCCGTATCCGTCCGCCGGATCAGCGCATAGTCACCATCAAGGATGCCCGCTTCGATCATCGAATCGCCCGATACTTCCAGCGCGTAATGCTCGCCTGCACCCAGCAGCGCAGCAGGAACCGGCAGCATTGACTGGCCTTCCAGCGCTTCGATCGGAACACCGGCAGCGATCCGCCCGTGGAGCGGAATTTCGATCACATCGTTAGCAGGCGCTGGTTTGGAAGCTGCCGGACGCAGCGGGGTGAGCGCAGAGTTGCTGTTGGCGGCGGCGCGGGCGGTGGTTGTGACATCATCGGGCTGGCGCAGCACTTCCAGCGCGCGGGCCCGGTTGGGCAGGCGGCGGATGAAACCGCGTTCTTCCAGCGCCGAGATCAAGCGGTGAACGCCTGACTTCGACTTCAGATCCAGCGCCTCTTTCATTTCCTCGAACGAGGGTGAAACCCCGGTTTCTTCAAGCCGGGTCTGGATGAATCGGATCAGCTCGTGCTGTTTACGGGTTAGCATTCCTGCGCCACTCCCTTATTCAGCGCATGTTCTTGCGCCGTTCAGTGAACGAATGCGGAACAAGTAAGCAACCTTTTGATTCGCGTCAAGCAATTCCGCCATTTTCGAGCAGATAGACCCGAACCATGCTTCCAGCCCCCAGCGCGGGCGCGCCGATCGGTCGTTCGATCAGCGCATTGCTGCGGGCGAGCGCCGCCAAAGCGCCGCTATCCTGCATGGTTTCCGGCGTCACTTGTGCGCCGTCCCACACCCCG
>JAYVKX010000034.1:0-2369 GCA_043768005.1 Novosphingobium sp.
CTTAAGCCTGAACCGCCTGCCTTGGTTTAACCAGAACCGCTCAGCTTAGAGCCCGCGGATCCCGTCGATGTCGAGGTCAACCACCCGGCCACGCTCGACCTTGCACTTGAACGAGCCGCTGTCATAGCCGCGCATCGAATTGTTCCAGCCGCGGTAATCACCGCCCCAGCCGTTGCCATAGTTGCCTCGGCCGCGCTGCCAACCGCCGCGCTGCGTATCCACAGCGATCCGGCCCTTGATCTGCCACCCATAGCGGCTGTCCTTGACCTCGCGAATGTCGGTCACGTCGGCCCGGCCATAGCGGCGTGCGGCGACCTGTTCGGCGGTGCGAACGCACTGTTCAATCGCCTGGCGCGGGTTGCCGCGATAACCATCGCGGTTGCCATAGTTGTTGCCATAGGCATTCCCACCATAGCGGTTGTCACCATAACGGTCGTCATTGTCGCGGTAGTCACCATCGTTGTCGTAACGCCCGTCGCCGTAACCATAGTTGCCGTAACGATTGTCGCGGTCATTGTTGCTTGTCGCCGAAGCAACCGCAACGATCCCGCCGATGATCAGCGCACCGGCAATCACATCGCCAACGCTGATGCCGTCACCGTCGCGGTGACCCGCGAACGCCGGGCTGGCCGAAGTGATCGCCATCGCGCCAGCCGCGACGGTCCCGACCAGGGCTTTGGAGATAGTCTTCATGGCTTCAATCCTTTATTCGGCCCGAACGTCATGCCGGGCCATGAAACAAGGATTAGCGAATCGACCGTGGCGCTATGCTGAACCCCGCTGCCAGCCAGCATTCAGGTTTGTCGCCGCGTTTCTGAACGATTGCGGTTTAGATCAGCGTTAACCAATCAGCACTATTCTGCGCGGATGGAATGGTTTGCCGCGCTGTTGCCGTCATTGGTTGTGATCCTGGTGCTAACGCTGCTTGAGCGCCGCGCAGGGCGCGGTCCGGGTGACTGGCTGATCAATCTGCAGACCGTGTTGATCCAGACGATCGGCGGATTCACGATCTATACCCTGATCCAGCCGTGGCAGGGTTACGCGCTGATCGACGGTGCCAGCCTGCCCCCGGTGCTCACGGTACTACTGTTTATCCTGGTGCAGGATCTGGGAGAAAACCTGTTTCACCGCCTGCAGCACAAGGTGCCGATCCTGTGGGACATGCACAGCCTGCACCATTCCGATCCCGATATGTCGGCGCTGACCACGTATCGCCACTTCTGGGCTGACCATCTAATCAAGACGCTGACGATCTGGTCGGCTGCGGCGCTGATTATCAGCCCGACGCCGCTGGCAGTGGGCTGCTATCTCATCCTCAGCCAATGGAATTTCGTGGCCCACGCCAATCTGGACTGGAATTTCGGCAAATGGTCGTGGGTGATCAACAGCCCGGCCTATCACCGCCGCCACCATTCATCGCAGCCCGAGCACTACGATAGCAATTTCTCGGCGGTGTTCCCGTTCTTTGATGTGCTGCTGGGCGGCTACCACGTGCCCGAGGGCCGGCCTGACACCGGCTTTGAGCGCCGCCCGCAAGGTTTGCTGGACCTGCTGGCCTGGCCTTTGGTCGGCAAGCGGCGCGCTACGGCTGCAAGCGCCGCCGAACCTTCAGCCTGACTGGCAAATCGCGCGTGCTCCCCCGCGAAAGCGGGGGCCTCGGGCCGCTTGACCCAGCGCTGCGTTTTCCGGCCTGAGGCCCCCGCCTGCGCGGGGGCGCGCCTTCAAAACCCTTTCAATCCGCTCCAATAGGCGAGAAACGCCAGCACGTCGGCGCCTTCGGCCACCACTTTGTCAGTCGGCTTGCCAGCACCGTGCCCAGCGCGGGTTTCGATTCGGATCAGGTGCGGTTTGCCCGCCGGATCAGCAGCCTGCAGAGCAGCGGCATATTTGAAGCTGTGCCCCGGCACCACGCGGTCATCGGTATCGGCGGTGGTAACCAGGATCGCTGGATAGGCCACCCCGGTGCGCACGTTGTGATAGGGCGAATAGGCCCGTAGCACCCGCCAATCGGCCTCTTTCGATGGATAGCCATAATCATCCACCCAATAACGCCCGGCGGTGAACCGATCGAAGCGCAGCATGTCCATCACCCCGACAGCGGGGTTGGCAGCAGCGAACAGATCGGGCCGCTGGTTGAGCACCGCGCCGACCAGCAGGCCGCCGTTCGATCCGCCCTGGATCGCCAGGCCGCCCTTGGGAGTGATCCCCTGCGCGATCAGGTATTCGCCCGCAGCGATGAAATCATCGAACACGTTCTGCTTGTTGTTCAGCCGTCCGGCATCGTGCCACGCCTTGCCGTATTCGCCGCCGCCGCGCAGGTTGGCCATGGCGAAGGCCCCGCCCGCTTCCAGCCAGGCCATCCGCGTCGC
>JAYVKX010000035.1:0-2635 GCA_043768005.1 Novosphingobium sp.
TCCTGCTCCCCGCAAACCACCAGTGTCGACATCGAAATCGCGGCTAGATCATCAGGCGCGGTATCCTCATTGCTGTCCAACAGTAGTCGCGCGGCGACCCGGTCAACCTTGGTGGTTTTCATGAATTGCACCGCGAAATAGGCCCGGTCTCCGGGTTTTACCTCGTCAAACCGGTCGATCGCATCGGTAAAGAAATCGCGCCGCCTGCCCCATCCGGCTAGCCCATCCAGGCCCATTCCGCCCAGGATCAGCCGCGCCGGGCGCAGTCCGCAGATTACGGCGCGGACCGCAGTGCGCGAACCGAGCGAAAAGCCGCCGAGGTCATAATCGGTCAGCCCCAGCATTGCGATCAGCGCAGCCAGATCCAGCGCCAGCACATCGGGCGGATAGGCCGCTGGATCATGCGGTGCCTCGCTTTGCCCATGGGCGCGAAGATCGGGCATGATTACCTCAAATCCCGCCTCTGCCAGGCAAGCCGCATGGCCGAATTTGATCCAGTTCATCGCGGCGCTGGAAAACAGTCCGTGGAGCAGCACCAATGGCCGCCCGTTTCCTAGCCGGTGAACTGCGAGGCGGGTGCCACCAAACCCTTCGATCATTTCGCTATGCATCGCCTGCTCATGCCGCCCTGGCCTGCTGGCGGCAAGCTGCAGTTATTCCGCACCACAGCAATTCAACTTGACTTAATAAGCCTGCTTATTATATGCAGCCTTAATCATGGAAAACATCGGCTATTTATTGAGTGATCGCTCGCGTCTGCTGCGCCGAGCGTTCGATGATCGGGTCCGGGCAATCGGGGTAACCGGTCCGCAGGCGCGGCTGCTGTTGTTCCTCTCGCGCAATGAGGGAGAAAATCAGGGATTCTACGCCGAGCAGCTCGATGTCGAACCGATCACCCTGTGCCGTATGGTGGACCGGATGGCTGACGCCGGGCTGCTTGAGCGCCGCCGCGATCCGGCCGATCGCCGGGCATGGCGATTGCACCTGACCGACAAGAGCAGTGCCATGATCGCGGGGCTGCGCGAATGCGTCGACCGGCTGATTGATGAAATGCTGGCCGGTATCAACACTGCTGACCGCGAAAAATTCGCCCGTATCCTCACCGTCATCGGCACCAATCTGGGTGACCGGCGTGACAGCAAGGTTCCTGTCAATGGCTGAAGCCGATACCGCTTTCCCCAATCTTGATGAAGGTATTGCCACGGCACCCGCCCCGAAGCGGCGGTGGGGCAGGCTGGCGCTGATGCTGCTGGTGCCGCTGCTGGTGATCATCGCCGGCACGGCCTATTGGCAGAGCTTGCAGGGCCATGTTTCGACCGACAACGCCTATGTCCAGCAGGACAAGGTCTCGATCAGCGCGCAAGTCGGCGGCCGGATTGTCGAAGTTGACGTAAAGGAAAACCGTTCGGTCGAGGCCGGTGACTTGCTGTTCCGGGTCGATCCAGAGCCATATCGGCTCCAGATCGCGCAAACCGATGCCGCGATCGCCAGCGCGCAGGCCAATGTTGCGGCGCTGAGCAGTTCCAGTGCGCTGTCCGGCGCCGATGTCGCCGCCGCGCGTGAGGACATCCGTTTTGCCCAGGCCCGTCTTGCCCGGCAGCAGGCGCTGTGGAGCCGGGGCTTCACCACCAAGGCGGATTTTGAGGCCGCCCAGCATCAGGTCGCCCAGGCGCAGGAATCGCTCCACATTGCCGAGGCCAAATCGCGCGAGGCAGCGGCCAAGCTTGCCACCGGATCGCAAGTTCCCGGCGTCAACCCCCAGGTCGCCGCAGGCCTGGCCCAGCGCGCGTCGGCAGAACTCAACCTGCGCCGCACCGAAGTGCGCGCACCGATGGCGGGACGGATATCGCAGGCAGATCGTTTGCTGGTTGGGCAAGAGATCATCTCCGGACTGCCCGTGGTGACCATCGTTGCCACCCAAAGCAGCTATATCGAAGCAAATTTCAAGGAAACCGATCTAGCCGATATGGCAGTCGGCCAGCCTGCCGAACTGCGCTTCGATGCCTATCCCGGGATTATGCTCAAGGGCCATGTCGCCTCGATCGGGGCGGGCACCGGAGCTGAATTTTCAGTCCTCCCCGCGCAAAACGCCACCGGCAACTGGGTCAAGGTGACGCAGCGCGTGCCAGTGCGGATCGCGCTTGACGAGGCGAGCCCGCGCCAGCTGATCTCTGGCCTGTCAACCAAGGTGAAAGTCTTCACCGACGGCCGCAAGCACTAGGTAGCCCGGGATGGCGAGCGCCGCCCCATCCCGCGGCCGGACCGCCGCCCTGCCTCTGCCCAAGACGGGGGCTGACGCAGCATTGCTGCCGGTCGAAAACAATATCCTGCTGACCATCGGGATCATGACCGCGTCGTTGTTGCAGGTGCTTGATTCGACCATCGCCAATGTCGCGATCCCCCAGATGCAATCATCACTTGGAGCAACGCCCGAATCGGTCAGCTGGGTGCTGACCAGCTATATCGTGGCGACCGCGATCTGCATGCCGGTTACCGGCTGGCTGGCCGACCGGATCGGATCGCGGCGGCTGTTCATCTGTTCAGTCATCGGTTTCGTTATCTCTTCGATGCTGTGCGGCATGGCGCAAAACCTGACCCAGATGGTGCTCTTCCGCGCGCTGCAGGGCGCTACCGG
>JAYVKX010000036.1:0-3495 GCA_043768005.1 Novosphingobium sp.
TTGCTGGGCATCACCAAGGCTTCGCTGCAGACGCGTTCGTTCATCTCGGCCGCTTCGTTCCAGGAAACCACCCGCGTGCTCACGCAGGCAGCGGTCGAAGGAAAGAAGGATTCGCTGATCGGGTTGAAGGAAAACGTCATCGTTGGTCGTCTCATCCCCGCCGGGACCGGCGCGGGCATGAACCGCCTGCGGGTTGCCGCCACCAGCCGCGATGCCGCGCTGCGCGCACAGTATCGCAAGCTGCAGGAAGCCCTGATCGCGCCGGCCACCGCTGCTGAAGAGCATGCGGCTGAGCTTGCCCAGGGTCCGGAAGCGGCGATCGGCGATGATCCGCTGGCCATGGTCGAGGGTGAAACCCACGGGCTTGACGCCGATGCCGGTGATTATCTGATCAAGGAAGGCGGCGAATAAGCCGCCAGCCCAGGACACAAAAAGGCCCCGCCGGAGCGATCCGGCGGGGCTTTTTTGTTCGCTTAAAGCCGATCAAGCCGCAGCCAGCGCGGGTCGCCTAGCCAGGCTGCCTTGTAGGCCCGCCTTGCCGCAGCAGCCTCCGCGCCGTGCCCCAGCCTGGCCTCGCTCTGGGCCAGGCCATAGAGCGCCCAGGCGTTCCCGGGTGCCTGCAGCAGCGCTCCGCGAAATACCTTGCTGGCCGCTTCGGCCTGGCCATCGGCGAGCAGGGCGGCACCCAGCGACTGGCGCACCGGGTAGTACCAATAGGTCGGCTCGGTGTAGGGAATGGCCGCTTCGACCGCCACCGCCTTGCGGTACTGCTCGATCGAGGCTGCGAACTCACCGCGGGCATAGTGCATACGCCCCCGCGCGACATGTTCGGCGAGGCCCAGCAGATCGGGTGCGGGCACGCCCTGGGCAACCATAGCCGCCAGCCCTTCGTCGCCCTTGAAGGCATTCATCGCCGCGATCTCGGCCTCGAACGCCTTGCCATCGCGCTGCTGCGCCCGCGCCAGAGCGCGCGCGTAGTGCCGGATCGCCCGGGCATAGGGCAGCCGCGCATCGGGTTCCGCCATACCCAGGATCAGCCCGGGATTGCCGAACTGGGCCGCCGCCATGAACGGCGCTGCATCGACCACTCCGATCCAGGCGACCCTCTGCGATGTCGCCGGATCGAGCAAGGTGCGCAGCCGCCGGGCCTCGCGGATCGCCGTGGTCATGTCGCCGGAAAGCTGCGCCGATGCGACGATGAAATGAACGTTGTGCGGGTAATAGCCGTAGCGGAAGATGCTCTGATCGCCGGACTCGCGGATGAAGGCCTCATCCGACCTTGCGGCCGCCACGTTCGCCTTCATCGAATCGGCCTGGCGTCCGATGTTGATGTAGATATGCGTGGGCATGTGGATCAGGTGGCCCGCGTTCAGCAGCCCGGTGGCGGCAAGCCGGTCCGCCGCCGCTTCGGCCAGGCGCGGATCGCGGCTGTTCTCCATCATGTGGATGTAGAGATGCCCCGCTTGCAGATGGCCGGGATTGCGCGCCATGACCTGCTCGAGCAAGCGAACCGCAGACATCGAGCGGCCGACCGGGGTGGTCTTGTCGGCCTGCCAGTAGTTCCACGGGGTCGTGTCCATAACCGCTTCGGCGGTCAGCACGGCAACCTCGTCGCTTTCGGGGAACTGCTCCGCAACCTTGACCATGGCGTCGGCATAGGCGCCGTCTAGCACCGCCCGATCCGACGCTGGATCGGCCGAATAGCGCACCGCCAGGGCGCCGATCAAGCCGCGCTCAAGCGGCGACGCGTTCGCAGTCAGTGCGCGGGCGCGCTCAAGCGCTGCCAGCGCCGAAGGCACATCGCGCCCGTCCATCGGGGCATTGATATTAGGCCCGAGCGCCGCCGCCTCGCCCCAGAAGCACAGGGCGCAGCCGGGATCCTGACGCTGCGCTTCGCGAAACGATCGCACCGCACCGGCGTGGTTGAACGAATAGGTCAGCATCAGCCCCTGCCGGAAATAGCGCAGCGCCATCTCGTTGCCGGTGCTGGGCATGAGGCGTCCAGTATCCAGGTCGGGATAAAGCGGTATGATCGCCCCGGTCGCGCTCAGCGGTAAGCCGGCCGCGGCGCCGATGGCGAGGCTGCGGAACAGTTGCGCCTTGCGATCCGGACTGCCGCAGCTGCGCGCTGCGATCCGCGTCGGATCGAGGGCATCGAGTACCTGGGTGGAATAGGGGGCCTCGGTAGCTTGCGAGCTGGCACCGACAGCCAGCAACGGCGCAAGTGCGATGGCGCTGTACAAATGCAATTTCATCCCGATCCTCCACCAAGGATGCGACTATCACTCCGACACTATCTCACTCCGGCCGACACGAAGCAACCCGATCGTGTCCAACCAGTCAATCGTACGCCATCCGCTCCAGCGCCGCGAAGGCCGATAGCGCCCCGGGATCGCCGAACGGGGAAAGCTGGCTCATGAACACCCCGCCCACGCCAACTTCCGGGTCGATCCAGTAATAGGAGTTGAAAATCCCCGCCCAGGCCAGACTTGCGGGTGAGCGACCATTGGGCCCGGCCTCGGGATTGATCAGGAAGCCCAGCCCCCAGCCGGTATGCTGATCGGGGAATGTATCGAACGGCTTGGCCAGATCCGGCATGGCGGTGCCCATATATCCCGCGCGCAATGGCCCCACCTGATTGCGGCTCATTTCGGCAATACTCGCCTGTTCCAGGATCCGCGCCCCATCCAGCTCGCCGCCCCGCAGGATCATCCGGACAAACCGCGCGTAATCGGGCGCGGTGGAGCTGAGCCCGCTGCCGCCGGAGTGAAATTGGCCCCCGCCAAGATTGAGCGGGATGGTTTTGAGGGTGCCATCATCGCCCCGGATATGGACCTTGGCGGCATTTCCCTGCAAATCCGGGCGAAAGGCGGTGGCGGTCATCCCCAGCGGGGTGAGGACATTTTCGGCGAGATAATCGCCAAGGCGCGCGCCGGTTGCCGCCTCGATCGCCAGGCCGATCCAATCGGTCGAAACGCCATATTCCCAAGCCTCGCCTGGATCGAACAGCAGCGGCATCCGCAGAGTATCCAGCGTTCCGGCGGCGGGCATTCCGGCCGACTGGTAATAGCGCAGCACTTCGGGCTGGACGAAAGCATAGCCGAAGCCTGAGGTGTGGGTCAGCAGATGGCGCAGGGTTATGGGCCGGGCCGCCGCGCGGGTTTGTACTGTGCCGTCTGCGGCAAAACCGGTGATGACTTGCGGATCGGCAAGCTCGGACAAGACTTCGCAAATCGGGCTGTCGAGGCCAAGCCACCCTTGCTCGATCAGCTGCATTGCGCCGACCGAGACGATCGCCTTGGTCATCGAGGCGATCTGGCAGATCGTATCCTCGCGCATCGGGGTTGCCGCTGGCGCATCGGCATAGCCGAAGGGGCGGGAATAGCGGGTGCCATCGCGGTCAACAATCGTGGCAACGGCTCCCGCCAGATTGGCGGCGGCAAGGGCGGAAACAAGCTGACTATCGTCGATCATCTGCCTTGGCTAGCGGCTTGG
>JAYVKX010000037.1:0-6714 GCA_043768005.1 Novosphingobium sp.
GCGGGAGAATTGCTGCGCCGCGATTGGGAACGCGCCCAATTGGCCCCCGGCATCACCATGCGCTGGGATGCGGTGCGGATCAGGGGCAGCGGCGCAGAGAGTGGGCTCAATCCCACCGAGCGCCAGATTGCGGCGCGGGCACGCTTTGCCGCCGCGGCCGAGGCAGCGGGGCCGGGCTTGGCTGATATTTTGTGGCGGGTGGTTTGCGCCGGTGAAACCCTGCCCGATGCCGAGCGTGAGCTGACCTGGCCGGTGCGCAGCGGCAAGTTGGTCCTGAAGCTGGCACTGGACCGGGTCGCCAGCTTTTACCGCATTGCTTGAGCGACGCCCATCGGCCCTGCTGCGCAGTTCATCGAATTGCGCGCGTGTTCTTGCTGTGCCAAGCCATGTAACCATAGCGAAAAATGATAATGACTAGGGAGAGCAAAATGCTTCGTCGCGAATTCATGGTTTCAGGCGGCGCTGCAGCGCTGGCTTTGTCGGCGGAGCCGGTTCTGGCCAAGGCAATGGCCCCGCAAGGCGATGCTGCGCTTAACGCTACGCTTGATGCCGTGTTTGCCGATGGCATTGCGCACAGCCCGGAAAGTGCAACTTCGCTGGGGCTCGACAAGGGCAAGCTGGCCGCGCTCCGCTCGCGCTTGTCGCCCGTCACAGCCGCAGAACGCAACGCAGACCTTGCCCGCAACCGCCGCTGGACGGCCAAGATCACTGCACTTGCCCCGGCTAAGCTGAGCGACACCGGCAAGCGCAACCGGGCGCTGGCGCTCAACATGCTGGAGGAGGGGGCAATCGGTCCGGCACGGTTCAATCTCGATTCGGTCCAGCGGCCCTATCGTATCTACCAGCAGGGCGGATCCTATTTCGATCTCCCCGATTTCCTCAATTCCCAGCATCCGATTGAAACTACATCGGATTGTGAAGCCTATCTTTCGCGGCTGGCCGGTTTTGCGGCGATGCTTGATCAGGATACTGCCGAACAACGTGCGCAATCGGCGCGCGGCTTTACCGCACCGGGTTGGTCGATCGATCTGACGCTCGGGCAGATGAACAAGCTGCGTAGCCCCGCAGCGCATGCCAGCGGCATGGTCGAATCGCTCACCCGCCGCGCCACGGCCAAGGGGATTGCGGGTAATTGGCAGACCCGCGCCGCGCGGATCGTTGCAGCATTGGTTTATCCTGCGCTCGATCGCCAGATTGCGGCGATGACCGCGCTGCGCCGCACCACCCAGGCCGGCGATGGAGCCTGGCGCCTGCCGCACGGCGATCATCTGTATGCCGCGGCACTGGCGCAGGCGACGACCACCAGTATGACGCCCGACGAAGTTCACCAGATCGGGCTGGAGCAGGTGGCGGATATTTCGGCCCAGCTGGACGTTATCCTGCGGGCAGCCGGGCTGACCGAAGGCACCGTCGGCGCGCGGCTGACGCAGCTTAACCAGCGGCCCGAGCAGCTGTATCCCAATACCGATGCCGGGCGCAGCGCGCTGATTGATGGGCTCAACACCGGGATCGCCGATATGATGAAGCGCTTGCCGCAGGCCTTCGCCACCTTGCCCAAACAGCCGCTCGAAATCCGCAGGGTGCCGATCGACATTCAGGATGGCGCCTCGAACGGCTATTACAACCGGGCCTCGCTGGATGGCAGCCGCCCGGCGATCTACTGGATCAACCTGAAAGATGTGGGCGACTGGCCAAAATATTCGCTCCCCGCGCTGACCTTTCACGAAGGCGTTCCGGGGCATCATTTGCAGGGTAGCCTGTCGCAGCTTTCGGGTGATCTGCCGATGCTGCTGCGCAACAATTTCATCTCGTCCTATGGCGAAGGCTGGGCGCTGTATGCCGAGCAGCTGGCGGATGAGCTGGGGGCCTATTCCGGGATCGAGCGGGCGGGCTATCTCCAGTCCTTCTTGTTCCGCGCCTCGCGGCTGGTGATCGATACGGGCCTGCATCACAAGCGCTGGAGCCGCGACAAGGCGATCGATTACATGGTCGCCACCACCGGCTTTGCCCGGCCGCGCTGCCAGCGCGAGGTGGAACGCTATTGCACGATGATCGGTCAGGCCTGCAGTTACAAGATCGGCCACACCGCTTGGGTCCGCGCCCGTCAAAAGGCGCAGGCTGCTTTGGGTGACAAGTTCAGCCTGCCGTGGTTCCACGAAGTGCTGAAGGATGGGGTGATGCCGCTATCGATGCTGGAAGCCCGGATTGACGAGCGGGTGCGGCAGCGGCTGGCGGGAGGGTAAGCTCTCAGCCCTCGACCAGTTCCGCCAGTTCCAGCCAGCGCATTTCGCCAGCGTCTTTTTCGGCGCGGGCTTTGGCTACAGCGGCGGTCAGCGCGGCAAATTTGGGCGGGTTGCTGGCGTAAAGCGCGGGATCGTGCAGCGCTGCTTCATCTCGTACAATTGCTGCGTCCAGTTCTTCGATCCGGACGGGGAGCAGCTCATAGTCGCGCTGGTCCTTGTAGCTTAGCTTGGCCTTCCTGACCGGCAGTGGAGGCGGGGGCGGTTCGGCTGCGGTCTTGGCCGGTTTTACCGGGGCCTTGCGGTTCTGACGCTGCTTTTCCCAATCGGCATAGCCGCCCGCGACGATATCAACCCTACCGCTGCCATCCAGCCCCAGCGTGACCGTGACGGTGCGATCCAGAAAATCACGGTCATGGCTGACGATCAGCACAGTGCCATCATAATCAGCGATCACTTCCTGCAGCAGGTCGAGCGTTTCCAGATCGAGATCATTGGTCGGCTCGTCCAGCACCAGCAGGTTCGATTTGCGAGCAAATTCGCGGGCCAGCAGCAGGCGCGAACGTTCGCCGCCTGATAGTGTGCCTATCTTGGCATCGACCATGCCCGGATCGAACAGAAAATCCTTGAGATAGCCCTGAACATGCTTGCGGATACCGCGCACATCGACCCAATCACCGCCCTCGGCCAGAACATCGCGGATGCGCTTTTCAGGGCTCATCAGGCTGCGCTGCTGATCAATCATCACCCCGTGGAGCGTTCTGGCCAGCGTCACCGTGCCTTCATCGGGCTGCAATTCGCCGGTCAGCAGCTTGAGCAGCGTGGTTTTACCCGAACCATTGGCGCCAACCACGCCGATCCGGTCGCCGCGGGTGATGCGCAGGGTGAAATCCCGAATAATTGATCGTTCACCGAAACGTTTGGCCACCTTGTCGGCGACGATCACCGCTTTGGTCTTTACATCATCGGTGGCCAGCTTCAGCTTGGCGGTGCCGCCGGGTGTAAGCATGGCAGCCCGTTGCGCGCGCATTTCCGACAGCTTTTCCAGCCGGCCCTGATTGCGCTTGCGCCGCGCGGTAACGCCGCGTTCCAGCCAATGCGCCTCAAGCTTCAGCTTGGCGTCCAGCTTGTCGGCGGCACGGGCTTCTTCGGCATAGATCGCCTCCATCCACAATTCATAGCCGCCAAACCCAATGTCTTTGCGGCGCAGCGATCCGCGATCAAGCCACAGCGTCGCCTTGGTCAGCCGTTCCAGAAACGTCCGGTCATGGCTGATCGCCACGAACGCGCCCTTGTACCGCGCCAGCCAGCTTTCCAGCCAGTCTATCGCGGCCAGATCAAGGTGGTTGGTCGGCTCGTCCATCAGCAGCAGATCGGGTTCGGACGCCAGCGCGCGGGCTAGTGCGGCGCGGCGGCGCTCCCCCCCGCTGGCGCTGTCTGCTGGGCGGGCCAGATCGATGCCGAGCTGGCTGGCGATGGCTTCCACCTCGTGCCGGGGCGGGGCGTCTGGCTCATGCAACGCAAAGTCCATCAGCGTAGCATAGCCGGTGAAGAACGGATCCTGTTCCAGCATAACCACTTTGGTCCCCGGCTGGATCGAGCGCTTGCCCCGGTCCGCCTCGATCTGGTTGGCGATCAGGCGCAACAGCGTCGTTTTTCCAACGCCATTGCGGCCGATCAGCGCTAGCCGGTCGCGCGGGGCGATGTGGAGGTCAAGGTTCTGGAACAGCCAGCCCGATCCCTGGATCAGACCAAGCTCTTCCCAGCTGAGGATCGGTGCAAGCGCCATGGCCGCCGCGCCTAGGCGGCGGGCGCAAACTTGGCAAGACGGGGCGTTGACAAGCTGCGCGGCGGGCGGGATGAACCGGATATGCGGATAGTTTGGCTCAATGGTGATTGGCTTCCTGAAAATGTAGCCCGGGTTTCGATCTTCGATCGGGGGTTGCTGTTCGGGCAGGGGGTGTATGAAGTGTCCCCGGTGCTGGATGGCCATTTCTGCAACTGGCCGCATCACGCCGCGCGGCTGGAGCGATCCAAGACAACTGCGCGGATCAGTGACGATACCAATTGGGCAGCGATTTTGGCCGAACTGATCGAGCGCAATGGCCTTACCGAAGGCCGGGTTTATCTCCAGATCACAGGCGGCGTCCCTGCGGACCGCGATTTCCTCTCGCCTGTTCCGCCCGCTGCGCCAACCCGCTTTGCGTTTACGCAAGCGGTGGCACTGATCGATAATCCCCAGGCGAAGAGCGGGCTGAAAGTGATCCTGCGCGATGACGCCCGCTGGCAATTGCGTTCGGCCAAAACGATACAGCTGCTTTACGCAGTGCTGATCAAGGAGGAAGCGCGCGAGGCCGGCGTGGACGATGTCTGGATGGTTGAAGCCCGCCCGGATGGTAAAGTCGTGACCGAGGCGAGCAGTTCCAACGCCCATATCATCGATGCGCGCGGCGTATTGGTTTCGCATCCGGTCGATCACGGGGTTCTGCCCGGCGTCACCCGAATTTGCGTGATGAAGATTGCCCGCGATCTGGGGCTGGCGGTAGAAGAACGACCGTTCACCCCGGATGAGCTGTTCGCCGCGCGTGAGGCGTTTGTCTCGGCCGCCGGATCGCTGGTGCTGCCGGTGGTGGAAGTGGACGGCAAGGCGATCGGCTCTGGCCAGCCCGGTCCGATCAGCCAGGCAATCCGAGAGCAGTATATTGCGGAACTCAAAGCGATTTGAATTGTTCAGCTTCGCGTAACGCTTGGTGCATCATTCGCTGCAAAAGTTTCCAAAGGAGCCTCCCATGACCTCACTTCGCCTGCCCCTGATCGCGCTTGCCGCTGGTATAGCCGCCACCCCAGCGATTGCCGCTGAAGTGCAGATTGCCGCGCAGGGCCCGGTGGTTGAACTGACTGTCAGCGAAATGATCCAGGCCGCACCTGATACAGCGGCGATTGGCGGCGGCGTGACCACGCGGGCGAATACAGCAGTTGAGGCGATGCGCCAGAATGCAGCGGCAATGACCAAAGTGATTGATCGGCTGCGCGCGCTGGGGATTGATCGCAAGGATATCCAGACCTCCAGCATCAACCTCAATCCGCAATATCAGTACAATGATGACAGCCAGCCACCGCGCTTTCTGGGCTATGATGCCTCTAACCAAGTGACGGTGATGCTGCACGATATGGCCAAGGTTGGCCCTACACTGGATGCGCTGGTCGTGGCTGGGGCGACCAATGTATTCGGCCCCAATTTCTCGCTTCAGGCCGATGCTGCGGCCAAGGCGCAGGCCCGCCGCACCGCTTGGCAGCGGGCTGAGGCGCAGGCCAGGGAATATGCCGCAATGGCAGGATACAAGGGCGTAAAGCTGCTGGCCGTGGCTGAGGGCATTTCCGGCGGCGGTGCGATCCCGCTAAGCGGCGAAGTGATGGTCACTGCCGCGCGGATGGAAAAAACCCCGGTTGAACCCGGGCAGGTTGGCACCGGGGTAACGCTGACGGTCAAATATGAAATGACCCGCTGAACGCCAGCAATCCTGCATATTCACTTGTTGTTCAATCCGCGCAGCCTAGACATTGCAGCATCATGCAAAAGCCCATTGCCCTACTTCTGATCGCATTAGCACTAGCCCCCGCTTCGGTTGCTATCGGGCAGGGCAATGAACAGGGCCAGGCGCGCAAGGAAATGCGCGCGGGCAATGTCCGCTCGCTGCGCGAAATTGAGCGGCATGTGCTGCCGATGATGGCGGGCATGCAATATCTTGGCCCCGAATATGATCCGGCGGCCATGGCGTATCGATTGAAGTTCATTCGCGATGGCCGCGTGATCTTCGTCGATGTCGATGCGCGCTCGGGTGACATCATCCGCCAGTCGCGCTAAGCCGCTTGGCTTGACGCCCATGGGCTTTGCCCGCATGGCTTTCGCGCTCTACAGGGGATTTAGGCGATGCGTATCCTGATCGTCGAGGATGAACCAACCCTCGGCAAACAGCTCAAGTCCACGCTTGAACAGACCGGCTATGCCGTCGATCTTTCGACCGATGGCGAAGATGGTCATTTTCTCGGCTCGACCGAGGATTATGACGCGGTGGTGCTTGATCTTGGCCTGCCCGAGATTGATGGGCTGACTGTACTTGGCATGTGGCGCAAGGAGGGGCGGACCTTCCCGGTGCTGGTGCTGACTGCGCGGGATAGCTGGTCTGACAAGGTCGCCGGGCTTGATGCCGGCGCCGATGATTACCTCGCCAAGCCGTTCCAGACCGAGGAACTGATCGCCCGGCTGCGCGCGCTGATCCGCCGCGCATCGGGCAATAGCTCGTCGGAACTGATCGCGGGCGATGTTCGGCTGGATACCCGCTCGGGCCGGGTAACGCTGGATGGCGAGCCGGTGAAGCTGACCGCGCAGGAATACAAGCTGCTGTCCTATCTGCTCCACCACAAGGGCAAGGTGGTCAGCCGCACCGAACTGATCGAACATATCTACGATCAG
>JAYVKX010000038.1:0-12299 GCA_043768005.1 Novosphingobium sp.
ACACCAGGAGTGAAATACCATGGCCGATATCGCCAATCTCGTTGCAGAACTTTCGAAGCTGACCGTCCTTGAGGCGGCTGACCTTGCCAAGGCCCTTGAGGAAGCATGGGGCGTTTCCGCCGCTGCTGCTGTAGCCGTTGCCGGCCCCGCCGCTGCGGTTGCCGAAGCCGTTGAAGAAAAGACCGAATTCGATGTCATCCTGACCGGCTTCGGCGACAAGAAGATCCAGATCATCAAGGAAGTCCGTGCGATCACCCAGCTCGGCCTGACCGAAGCCAAGACCCTCGTTGAAAGCGCTCCCAAGGCGATCAAGGAAGGCGTCAACAAGGCTGAAGCCGAAGAGATCAAGAAGAAGATCGAAGAAGCCGGCGGTACCGTCGAGATCAAGTAATCGACCAAACAAGTTTTGCGGGTGTCTTGAAGCATTCGCAGATGGAAGGGCGGCCCGGCAACGGGTCGCCCTTTTCGTTGGGGTGTCTTTGGCTAAGGGAGCGGTCTGTCTGTGTCCCGCTAGGTCGCCTTGGACATCACAATCTGGGTCCGTGCGAGCACGACCATTCCGGCCGGCGGGGTCGCATCTCTGAAGCCCATTCGCGCATAGAGGCCCAGCGCTATCTCAAGCGCCGTGAAGGATTGGAGATAAAGGGCAGGTCCGCCCTTGGCTGCCGAAAAATCGAGACAATGCTGCACCAGCGCGCGACCCGCACCATGACCCCGCGCCGCTTCGGTCACCACGAGTTTGCAAAACTCAAACCCGCTGCTGCCCAGCCCCTTTACCGCAACAGCGCCAACCGTGACGCCGCCGAGCATTGCAAGAAATGCATCGCCACCGGTATCCCGGTAATATGCCGCCGGGTCACGCATGATGAGCGCATCCTCAGCTTCGGGGACACGGCCCATGCTTTCCAGCCATGGCACCCAGATGGAAGCGAACTCGCCGATCTGGCGAGGCGCCATCGCGCCAATTTCGAGCATCGCCATTCCCTATCTATTTCAACGTCTTGAGATACTCGATCAGTTCCTTGCGTTTGGCCGGATCGGGCTGGCCCGCATAGACCATCTTGGTGCCGGGGACCTTCTTGGAGGGCATGATCAGCCATTCGTCGAGCGTCGCCTCGTCCCACGTTAGGCCCGAGGCCAGAAGTGCGTCGGAATATTTATAGGCATCGCCCAGATGGCCGGCCTTGGCCCCGAACACCCCGGCCAGACTCGGCCCGATCCCGTTCGATCCGCCCTGCACCGCATGGCAGGCAGAGCACATTGCAAAGCTGGCCGGGCGGGCATCGGCAGCCACGGCGCTTTCTTCGTCTGCAGGGGTATTTTTGGGGCCGCTGCAGGCCGCAAGAGCGCCTGCCAGCATGACCGCCAACGCTATTCCATTCCAGCTCCGCATCGGTAAGTCTCCGTCAGGGGGTTTGGGCGGAGCTTATGCGCGCCCATAACCAAGCGTCAATGCAGCGCATAGCCCAACCGCACTCCGATCATGTCGATTCCCGGGTTCTGCCCTCCATCGAACAGCCGGGCATGGCTGATATGGACCCAGCTGGCTTCGATCGCCAGCCGGTCTGTCAGACGAGTGCCCAGCGCGATCTCGGGCTCGAACAACACCCGGCTACCCAGATCGGTGCGCATGTCGCCGGCGGCATTGACTCGGTAGGATGGCCCGTCATGGACCACAATGCCAACCCCGGGCCGCAGATACACCGGCCCTGTCCCGATCTTCCAGGCCAGGCCCGCGCCGGCAAAGCTGGTGTCGCCCCGGATGTTGAGTGAGGCGATCAGATAGGGCGCGGGCCTGCCGATGAAAGCCAGCCCCTCGATCGGGGCAAAGCGATAGCCTGCCTCGAAATCCGCCCCGCGCTCGCCAGTGTCCAGCGTCAAAGGCGTATTTACGCCGTGAACATAGCTGCCGACAAACACCTCCTGCGCAGCGGCAGGTGCCGCAAACGCAGCCAAAGCCAAGAACCAGGTAACGCGCATCAGCTTCTCCCAAGGCAAATCGCCGGGCCACCGCTCGGCTATGGCTGTGGCTGCCTTGCCGCAAGCTGAAGGAAAAGCGTGCGCGGTGCTAGCCCGGACCTTTGCAGCGCTATCGCTCGCGGCTATCGGGACCGGCTTTATGACTGACACCGCCGCCCCATCGCTTTGGCGCCTTGAACTGGAGGCCATGCTGCGTCTTTCGGCGCCGCTGGCGGCTGCCAATCTGCTGCAGATGATGGTCCATACGATCGATGTGATCTTCGTGGCCCGGCTGGGTGAGGTGCCGCTGGCCGCATCCAGCCTGTCGATCTCGGTATTCGGCTTGATGATGTGGTGCTTTTCGGGCCTGACCGGCGCGGTCGCCCCACTGATCGCGGCTGAACTGGGACGCCGCAAACATGCCGTGCGCGAAGTGCGGCGCAGCGTGCGGATGGCGCTGTGGCTATCGGTGCTGTGTGGACTGGTCGGAATGGCAGTGTCTTCATTTGGTGAAGAGATCATGCTGGCCACCGGGCAGGACCAAGCCGTTTCGGCTGCAGCGGGCGGTTTCATGGCGGTATTGCTCTGGGCGATGATCCCGATGATCGTTGCCAACGTCTTGCGGACCTTCGTTGCGGCACTGGGCCGCCCGGTTTTCGCCACTGCGATCACCGCGCTGGCGATTTTCGTCAATGCGCTGGGTAATTACGCCTTCGTCTTCGGCAATTTCGGCGCGCCCGAATTAGGCCTGGAAGGATCGGCCGTGTCGAGCGTCTTGACCTCTGTGGCAATGGTCGCAGCCTACGTCATCGCCATCGCCGCCGACCGGCGGCTGCGGCGCTATCATATCTTCGGACGCTGGTGGCGGCCCGAGTGGTCGCGGTTGGCCGAGATCATGAAGATCGGCACTCCGATCGCCTTTACCATCCTGGCCGAGGCCGGGCTGTTCAGCGGCGCAGCCTTTTTGATGGGCTGGATCGGCCCGGCCGAGCTTGCCGGGCATACCGTTGCGCTGCAAATAGCGGCGCTCGCCTTTCAGGTGCCGTTCGGGATCGGCCAGGCGGCGACCATCCGGGTCGGCTATCACTTTGGCGCGGGTGACCGCGCCGGAATCGGCCGGGCCGGTTGGGCCGCGCTGACCCTGTCGATCGGCTTCATGGCCCTGCCCGCCAGCGCGATGCTGCTGATCCCGCGGACGATCCTGTCGCTCTATGTCGATCCCGCTGCGGCGGCCAATGCGGCGATGGTTGGCTTTGCGGTGCAATACATGATCGTCGCCGCCGCCTTCCAGCTGTTCGACGGGGTTCAGGCGGTTGCCGCCGGGGCACTGCGGGGCTTGCAGGATACGAAAATGCCGATGGCCATCGCGATCTTTGGCTATTGGCTGCCCGGCATGGGCACTGCGATCTGGCTCGGCTTCCGCACCTCGCTGGAGGGCACCGGCGTGTGGATCGGCCTCGCGGTCGGGTTGGTGGTGGTTGCGGGCCTGCTCACTTGGCGCTGGCACTGCCGCGAGCGGTTGGGACTGCTACCCGGCTAAATTAGCCCGCTGCCCCAAAAATTTGGCACAGACTCTCCTTGACGATGGATGAACGCAGACCCATATGCGCCTCGCTGGCACTCGCACCCTGAGAGTGCCAAGCCCAATTCAACTACGCAAGAGAGGTAAGAGCCCATGAAGTTCCGTCCGCTGCATGACCGCGTGCTGGTCCGCCGCATCGAAGCCGAGGAAAAGACCGCAGGCGGCATCATCATCCCCGATAGCGCCAAGGAAAAGCCCAGCGAAGGCGAAATCGTCGCTGTTGGCACCGGTACTCGTGCCGAAGATGGCAAGATCACCCCGCTCGACGTCAAGGCTGGCGACCGGATTTTGTTCGGCAAATGGTCGGGCACCGAAGTCAAGGTCGATGGCGAAGAGCTGCTGATCATGAAGGAAAGCGATGTTCTCGGCATTATTGGCTGAGAATCTCCGTCGTCCCCGTGAAAGCGGGGACCACTGGCCTCCGGGCCGAACATCTCCAGGGCGCACCAAGCCGCCCGCGATCCCCGCTTTCGCGGGGATGACGATCAAAGAAGGAAACTGAACAATGGCAGCTAAGGAAGTACGCTTTTCGCGCGATGCGCGTGAACGCATTCTCGCCGGCGTGGATATTCTCGCCAACGCAGTAAAGGTCACTCTGGGTCCCAAGGGCCGCAATGTCGTGATCGACAAGAGCTTTGGCGCACCGCGCATCACCAAGGACGGCGTTACCGTCGCCAAGGAAATCGAGCTCAAGGACAAGTTCGAGAACATGGGCGCCCAGATGCTGCGCGAAGTGGCGTCCAAGACCAACGATCAGGCTGGCGATGGCACCACCACCGCCACCGTTCTGGCCCAGGCGATCGTCCGCGAAGGTATGACCAGCGTTGCAGCGGGCATGAACCCGATGGATCTGAAGCGCGGCATCGATATCGCCGTGATCAAGGTGGTCGAAGATCTGGTCAAGCGGTCCAAGCCGGTTTCCGGTTCGCAGGAAATCGCTCAGGTCGGGATCATCTCGTCCAATGGCGACAAGGAAGTTGGCGAGAAGATTGCCGAAGCCATGGAAAAGGTCGGCAAGGAAGGCGTGATTACCGTAGAAGAGGCCAAGGGCCTCGAATTTGAACTTGATGTCGTTGAAGGCATGCAGTTCGATCGCGGTTATCTGTCGCCCTATTTCATCACCAACCCCGACAAGATGACCGTGGAACTGGAAAATCCCTATATCCTGATCCACGAAAAGAAGCTGTCGAACCTGCAGGCGATGCTCCCGATTCTGGAAGCTGTGGTCCAGTCGGGCCGTCCGCTGCTGATTATCGCAGAAGACATCGAAGGCGAAGCGCTGGCTACCCTGGTGGTCAACAAGCTGCGCGGCGGCCTGAAGGTTGCTGCGGTCAAGGCACCTGGCTTTGGCGATCGCCGCAAAGCCATGCTGGGCGATATTGCCACGCTGACCGCAGGCGAAATGATCTCGGAAGACCTGGGCATCAAGCTTGAGACTGTCACTATCAGCATGCTCGGCCAGGCCAAGCGCATCACCATCGACAAGGACAATACCACCATCGTCGATGGCGCAGGCTCGGCAGAAGAGATCAAGGCGCGGGTTGAGCAGATCCGTTCGCAGATCGAAACCACCACCAGCGATTATGACCGTGAAAAGCTGCAGGAACGTCTGGCCAAGCTGGCCGGTGGGGTTGCCGTGATCAAGGTTGGCGGCGCTTCGGAAGTCGAAGTGAAGGAACGCAAGGACCGCGTCGATGACGCGCTTCACGCTACCCGCGCTGCGGTTGAAGAAGGTATTGTCCCGGGCGGCGGCACGGCTCTGCTCTATGCCACCAAGGCGCTCGAAGGCCTCAAGGGTGCCAACGACGATCAGACTCGCGGCATCGACATTGTCCGCAAGGCGATCCAGACCCCGCTGCGCCAGATCGCCCAGAATGCGGGTCATGATGGGGCCGTGGTTGCGGGCAATCTGCTGCGCGAGAACGACGAAACCCAGGGCTTCAACGCAGCAACCGACGTGTATGAAAACCTGGTTGCGACCGGCGTGATCGATCCGACCAAGGTTGTCCGGATCGCACTGCAGGATGCAGCATCGGTGGCAGGGCTCCTGATCACTACGGAAGCTGCGATCGCCGACAAGCCTGATGATAAGCCCGCCATGGGCGGCATGCCCGGCGGCGGCATGGGCGGAATGGGCGGAATGGACTTCTAAAGTCCAGCGTCCAGACTGCTAAATCGAAACGGGGCCGGGGGAGCAATCCTCCGGCCCTTGTTCATGCCTGCACCAAATGTCGGTTGACCAGATCGCACAATCTTCCGCTGGTTCTGCCAAGTGCAAATTACGCAACTGCACTTGCGCGATATGCAATTGATCGGTTCACCAATAGTTGTAGCAGCCCGCTCCCGGCCATCTTGCCGGAACAGGGATGCGCTAATATGCAGCCAGCCAGCGTTGCGGTGGAAGATTCCGCCGAGCCAAGTAATCCCGCCCATCCGGGCCAGGCCTCCCACAAGTTACTCCCCCTCACCATCGGCGCCATTGGCGTCGTGTTTGGTGATATCGGGACCAGCCCGCTTTACGCCTTCCGCGAGGCGCTGGCCCAGGCTTCGTCTGATGGGTTGGTCCGCGAGGAAATTATCGGGGTGATGAGCCTGATGCTGTGGGCGCTGATCATCATCGTTACGCTGAAATATGTCGTTTTCCTGATGCGCGCGGACAATGAAGGCGAAGGCGGGGTACTGGCGCTGCTGGCGCTGGCCCAACGCAGCAACGCCAAGCGCGGCGGGCTGGTTCTGGCACTGGGCGCGATCGGCGCAGCGCTGTTTTATGGCGATGCAGTGATCACCCCGGCGCTGTCCGTGCTGTCTGCAGTTGAGGGACTGAAATCGCTGCCGGGCGGTGGAGCAGTCTTTACCGAACACCGTATCTTGTTGATCGCGGCGGCAATCCTGATCGGGTTGTTTGCGATCCAGTCCCGCGGAACAGCGGTGGTCGCCCGGCTGTTCGGGCCGGTGTGCATCGTCTGGTTCGCGGCGCTGGCGGCGCTTGGCCTGATGCATATTGCCGATGGTCCGGGCATTCTGGCGGCTTTTCTGCCCTGGCATGCGGTCAGTTTTGTGGCAGGCCACGGGCTGCTCGGTCTGTTCGTGCTCGGCGCGGTGTTCCTCACCGTGACCGGGGCCGAGGCGCTGACCGCTGACATGGGCCATTTTGGCAAGCGCCCGATCCGGCTGGCCTGGCTAGCGCTGGTGTTCCCGGCGCTGGCGCTCAACTATCTGGGCCAGGGTGCCTTTGCGATCCGGGTGCTGGAAGATGCCAACCGGCTGGGCAAGCCATTTGCCAATCTTGACTGGTTCTTTCTGATGATCCCCGATGCGGTGCGCCTGCCGATGGTGCTGCTGGCAACGGCCGCAACCATCATCGCCAGCCAGGCGGTGATCACCGGGGCCTTTTCGCTATCCCAGCAAGCCATCCAGCTGGGCTTGCTGCCGCGCCTGCGGATCAAGCAGACTTCTGCGGGGCATGCCGGGCAGATCTATATCCCCTCGATCAACTGGCTACTGCTGCTGGGGGTGATCATGCTCGCCTTCGGTTTCCGCAGCTCTTCGGCGATGGCAGCGGCCTATGGCATCGCGGTTACCGGCACGATGGTCGTGACCTGCTGCCTGGCCTATGTCGTGGTGCGGCGGCGCTGGGGCTGGAACGTGCCGCTTAGCCTGGCGGTGATCGTGCCGTTCCTGGGCATCGATCTGATCTTCTTTGGCGCCAACATCCTGCGGGTGGTTGAAGGCGGCTGGGTGCCGCTGACCATCGGCGGCGCGATCCTGCTGGTGATCTGGACCTGGGTACGCGGCCGCACCATCACTGCCCTGATGGAGGCCGATGATGCAGTTCCGCTGGCCGAAATGGCTGCCGCGTTGGCCAAACGCCCCCCGGCCCGGGTCGATGGCATCGCGATCTTTCTGACCGCCCGGAACGAGCTGACCCCGCATGCCCTGCTCCACAATTTGAAGCATAACCGGGTGCTGCACCGGCACAACTATGTGACCACGGTGCAAACGCTGCAGCGGCCCTATTGCGATCCGGCTGAACGATTGCGGATGATCCGGGTTGACGAGAACTTTACCCGGCTGGAGCTGCGCTATGGCTTTATGGAAACACCCGAAGTGCGCGAGGATCTGATCCGGGCCGGATCGCTGATCCCCGATGCGGCACGCGCCAGCTTTTTTATCGGGCGCAACAATTATGCCTTTTCGGCGGATGTCGGCATGCCGATCTGGCAGGATGTGCTGTTCATCGCGCTCCACCGCAATTCGGCAAACCCGACCGACTATTACAACATTCCGCCGGGCCGGGTGATCGAACTGGGCGCACAATATCTGATTTAGGCCCCTAATTTCCCCCGATTTTGCATTTGCCCGCGCGCAAGAGGCGCTTCGTCGCGCGGGCATTTGAGCCGATCCAACCCTGCGTTAGAGAAATCGAAAGCATGGACGGGATAGATTGCGCTTGGTGAAAACGGGACTTCTCTTTCGGATAACAAGCCTGCTGGCAGTGGCCGGCACGTTTGCTGCACCCGTTGCGACTGCCCGGGCGGATTCGGTTGAAGCGCAGTTCGACAAGGCGTTCAGCGCTGAATTTCGCGGTGCCCCTCCCAAAGTTGCACCTGCCCCGATCCAGCGTTCGTCGGTCCAACCGGCAACGGTTCAGCGCTGGTTCGCTCCTGCAACCCAGACGCGCAGCTATGGCAGCGGGCTGGAAGCGCAGCTGGCTTCACTGGCTAGTGCCGAACGCGGCCGGATCGGAGTGGCCGCGATCGATCTGGCGACCGGGCGCAATATCGCCGTGCTGGGCGATCAACCATTTCCGCTGGCCAGCACCAGCAAGATCGCGATTGCCGCCACT
Source organism: Novosphingobium sp. (assembly GCA_043768005.1). Lineage (GTDB taxonomy): Bacteria > Pseudomonadota > Alphaproteobacteria > Sphingomonadales > Sphingomonadaceae > Novosphingobium. Next base: position 8,388 of record JAYVKX010000038.1, read on the forward strand.
TTCCTGCAAGGCGTTGACGATGGCCGCTGGCAGCTCAGCGATCAATATCCGCTGATGATCCCGGTTACCTCGGCCAAGCTTTCCTCCGCCGTTGCGCCTGTTCGCCGCGGCCAGATGATGTCTGCGCTGGGGCTGATCGAGCTGGCGCTGACCCGCAGCGATAATCACGCCACCGATGCGCTGCTGGCTGCTGTCGGCGGGCCGCAGGCGGTAAACCGCTGGATGCGCCAGTCCGGCCTCTCCGGCGTTCGGCTAGACCGCGATATTGCCACATTGGTCCGCGATGACGGGGTGTTCGATCCCGCCACCATGGTTGATCTGCGAGATAGCACCACCCCGCAAGCAATGGTTCGCCTGCTCAGCGGGCTGCACCGCGGCGAATGGCTTAGCGCATCCAGCCGGGCGGTTCTGCTCGGCGCGATGGAGCGCTGCGTTACTGGCAAGCACCGGATGCGCGCGCTGCTGCCCGAAGGGGCGATTGTGGCGCATAAAACCGGAACGCTCAGCAATACCTCAAGCGATGTCGGGATCATCACCACTCCCGATGGCCGCACGATTGCCGTGGCGATCTATGTCACCGGGCAGGGCGGAAAGCCCGGCCGCGATGCCCGCATCGCCAGCATCGCCCGCACGATTTACGATGGCTATCAGGCCGAAGCCCCCAGCCTGCGCCGCGCAGCTTCGCGCTAATCATTCAACCAGACAAATGAACAAGCGCGGCAGGTGCTGATGGCCCTGTATCCGCATCAGCTGCGCCGAAAGTGAAGCAAGCGGTGACGCGCGGATGATCGACCGGGACGCATTTAGCCCCCGTACTTCCCCTTGCGCGGGCCGAGATAGCCGAACAGATAGGCGCCAACCTTGCGCATCTGGATTTCCTCGGCCCCCTCGGTGATCCGGTAGCGGCGGTGGTGGCGGTAGATATGTTCGAACGGCTTGTGGCGCGAATAGCCGATCCCGCCGTGAACCTGCATCGCCCGGTCCGCCGCCTCGCAGACCAGCCGGTTGGCCCAGTAATTGCACATCGACACCTTGTCTGACAGCTCACGCTCGATCGCGGCGTGGGGCAACCGATCCATATCCCAGGCAGTCTTGTAGATCAGCAGCCGCAGCATCTCGCACTGGGTCGCCAGCTCGACCAGCGGGAACTGGATCGCCTGATTGCGGGCCAGCTCCTCGCCAAACGGCTTGCGGGTTCGCGCATAGCGGACGCTTTCCTCGACACAATAGGTCGCCGCGCCCAAGGACGAGGCAGCCTGGCGGATGCGGTTCTGGTGGACGAAGCTTTGCGCCAGGCTCAACCCGCGCCCTTCCTCGCCCAGCATCGCGCTGTCCGGCACCCAGACATTGGTCACGCTTAGCCGGGGGTGATCGGTCGGCATGTTGAAGGTCCACAGATATTCCTCGATCACCAGCCCGGCGGTGGGATTGGGGACGAGGAAGCAGGTGATCCCGCGCGCATCACCATCCTTGCCATCGGTGCGCGCAAACATCGCGCAATGGGTGGCAACATGCATACCGGTGATCCACATCTTGTGCCCATCGATCCGCCAGCCGGCCACCCCATCGCGGGTTTCACGCACTGCACGGGTTTCCATATGGGTTGCGTCAGAGCCGTGGTTGGGCTCGGTCAGGCCAAAGGCCATGCGGCGTCGGCGTTCAAACCCGCCGGTGATGAACTCTGCCTTCTGGGCCTCGGTCCCGAAATTATCGAACATGGCGACGAAGGGAAAATTGCCGACGATCGAATGTTCGTTCTGCAGATCATTGTGGAGCCCAAGCCCGGCTTGCGTGAAATGATCGCGGATCACCGCCATCCACAAATTGGAGCCATCCTTGCCGCCATATTGCTTCGGCGCGGAAAAGCGCCAGTGCCCGGCGGCATCGGCGCGGGCTGTCGCTTCGCGCAGCAGCTGTTCCCACTCATGGCGCGGCAGGCCCTGATTCTCGAAATCGGTCCGGGCATATTCGCGGCGGTGATCGAAAAAGCGGATATTGTCATCCGCCTGCTCCAGCGGCTTGATCTCTGCCGCGATGAAAGCATCCAGCTCGGCCAGATAGGCGATAAGATCCTCAGGCAGCGCAAAATCCATCAGACAGTTCCTTCCCACTTCGCCCGCGCGATCGCGAGCGCTGGATATTTCGGCATGTCGGCGGTCAGCTTGCCCAGCACCATGCGGCGCAGACTGGCCAATATCCCGGGCGTAGCGAGGGTGAGAGTGCCCGCAAGCAGATCGGCTGACAGCCCCGCATCGCTCGCATCAGGACGCTGAGTCAGTTCGCGCATCACGATCCCCAGCGCGTTGCGGGCCACCGCCAGGTTGAATTTTGATCGCGCATTATCGCTGACCAGGGGCTTGATCTCTGCGGTCAGCCATTCGGACACCGCGGCAAGGATTTCACCCGCGCTGGGCTCGCCCATTGTCGCCGCCAGCTCTGCCGTGGCGGGCGGCAGGGGCCGCTTGCGTTCCGCCTCAGGGGCTTCCTCCTCCAGCAATAGCAGCAGATCAAGCTCCTGTTCGGCGGTTCGGCGCGCAACCACCACCCGCTCGATCGAGCGATCACTGCCCGAACGCCAATAACTGCCCATCTCAAGACAGCCCAGCGCCCACCAGAAGGTGCGATAGACCAGCCAGAACCGCAAGCGCGCCGGATCAGCCTCTGCCCCGCCCGCCGCACGGTAGGCCGCCAGCCACTCTGCGAGAGAGGCCAGCCCAAAGGCCGGGCGATCGGGCCGGGAAAAGCGCCACACGGTCATGCAGCCATAGGCCAGATCTTCGTGGGGATCCCCAAGATGGGCCAGCTCCCAGTCCAGCACCCCGGTCAACCGGCCATCATCAACCAGCAGATTGCCCAGCCGGAAATCGCCGTGGACCAGCCGGGGCGGGCAAGGGGCCGGAATATGCTGCTCAAGCCAGCGCAGCGCCAGCGCCAGCACCGGGCGATCCGCGCCATAGGCGATGAACCGCGCCCGCAGCGCCGCTAGCGCCTCTGCCGTGCCCATGATCGGCAAGCCGGGCAGCGTTGCGGGATCGATCTGGTGGATCGCAGCCATTTCGCGGGCGATATCGGCAATCAGCCGCGCCGGATCAGCCGCACCAAGGATCACGGCGGGTTCGGGTGTGCCGGGGATCGCGCGCATCACAAACCCGCTACCGATGGCATCGTCCGGGCTTAGTTCTGTGACAATTTCAGGGGCGGAAACCCCGGCAGCCCTGGCGGCGCGAATCAACAGCGCCTCAGCCTGATGATCCAGGGGCCGCCCGGCCATCATCGCCGCCGAGGGCGCACGGCGCAGGACAAACGCTGCAGCACCAGCCGAAAAGCGCCAGCTTTCCATGCTGGCCCCGCCCGAAAGCCGCTCCAGCCGGTCGGGCGCCGCCAAGTCGGCCCGCGCCAATGCGCGCATCAGCCCTGCGGCCAGAACTTCCTCGGCGCTCATGCCGCTATGGTGCAGGGCGGTGGGGCAAGATGCAAGGCGATTTAACCGGTCGCTTAAACGTCACCCAGTCACCACCCGCCCGTGGTGGGCAAAAGAAAAGGGGCGCGAGGTTTCCCCCGCGCCCCCCAATCTTTGCCGTAAGGCGAAGATTACATCTTCTTGGCGGCATCCGCAGCAGCAGCAGCAGCTTCCGTAGCGGCGCCCGAAGCGGCAGCAGCAGCATCGCCAGCAGCGTCCGTAGCGGTCGCAGCAGCGTCGGTAGCGGCAGCAGCAGCATCGGTTGCAGCAGTAGCAGCATCAGTTGCAGTGGCAGCGGCGTCCGAAGCAGCCGAGTCAGCAGCAGTAGCAGCGGCGTCTTCGGTCTTTTCCGTGCAAGCCGAGAGAGCGAGAGCGGCGCCGGCAGCGGCAGCAGCGAGAACGATCTTGCGCATGTATGGTATTCCTTGAACAGCGAGTGGACCACGCGCGAC
>JAYVKX010000039.1:0-3270 GCA_043768005.1 Novosphingobium sp.
GGCAGCACCTGAGAACAGTCCGTTGGCCGAACTCGCTGCATTGCCCATGCCGGCACCCGAACCTGAGCCGGCGGCATTTGAGAACAGTCCGTTGGCCGAACTCGTTGCATTGCCCATTCCGGCACCCGAACCCGATCCGGCAACACCTGAGAACAGTCCGTTGGCCGAACCCGAAGCAGTGCCCGAGCCAGAACCGGCAGCCGAGGAGGCCGCATCACGGCTGCCAGTCCCCATCGTGCTGGCGGAGTTGCGAGTATTTGAGGCGGTACTGCGCAAACTGTCCGTGCCAATCAACTGTGCGTCGGCATTACTCGAACCACCGGCGCTGCCATTGCCCGCAGCCCCGGCGTTGATATCGCGCATCGGAGTGGACACGGTCTGGGCTAGACTGCCGTTGCCAGAAGCATTGGCCGAACCACCCGCATTGGCACGCCCGCTGCGGCGATCCACCGATTTGGTCGCCGCTGCGTCGGCCGTTCCCGAAGCTGTCCCGCGGGTAGCAGTTTCGATAGAACGCGTGTCAGGGTGGCTAATGGAGCCGGCGCTACCGAATGTGCCGCCGAGTGACCCACCCAGACCACCGCTGCCGCCAAGCAGCTGTGCGTGTGATGGCGTGGCAGTAGCGATGAAGAGCGCTGCCGATGCAAGAATGATAGTTTTCATGGCGTCTATCCTTTGTTGATCTCTGAACCAGCGCACCGCATTCGGCACGCTTGCGAGAAAAACGAATGGACGCGCGAAATTTATCCATGAACCGTAAAAAAATCACATAACGCTGTTATTCGATGTTTTATTTTGCATTCACTGCACAACAGGCCACGGCCAAAAATGCTATCGGGGCCGCGCTTGCCCAAATCGCGTGCTTCTCGATCAAGGATAGATACAATCGCTGGCCCCCCGATTGTTTGCAGCGCGGCGGCGGCGCGGGCAGCGACAAGCGGTGCTGCGAACGAAGTCCCGCGCACCTTTACCATCCGGCCAACTGCATTGGCCGCCAGCATATCAGCGCCCGGGGCAGCATAATCCAGGTGAAGCGCCCTGCCAGCTTCGATCAGCGCCCGGTTGCGCCCGTCGACGCCGGTCACCGCAAGTACGCCGGGATAAGAAGCCGGATAGCTTGGCGGAGCGGCCGGGCCGTCATTGCCAACGGCCGCAACAATTGTGGTTCCGCGCGAGCGAGCCGCAATTATTGCCCGCGCCAGCACTGGATTGTTCGGCCCGACCAGGCTGACCGAGACAACTCTAACCTTCTGCCCAACCAGCCAGTCTAACGCCCGGGCAATTGCGAACGCACCGCCGCCGGCCGGATCCGAGCCGTAAACATCGGCCGCATAAATCCACCGCACTCCGGCTTGGGACAGTAGTGAAGCGACGGCACTGCCGTGATTGCTGGCGCGGGCGTCGCCGAAGGCAAACGATTGGATCGCTGCAACCGGCGTAGCGCTGCCCGGTGCGCCATCGATAAAGCCGACCGGTTCACTGATCGGTGCCGCAACCAAGCTCCGTTCGCGAGGGAGAGCGATTTTTCCGGACGCTCCGCTGGCAAAGTGAAGTTGATCGGCAGTGACTTCGCTACTAGGCGTAAGGCGGGCGACAAGCTGCTGGGCTTTGACCAGCGACATCCCCTTTGGGATATTAAGCCGGGTGATCGTCATCCCTAGTCCGGCGAGCAGTCGCTGTTCAGCCAGCTCAAAACCAGCTCGATTCAGCTGCGCCAAAACATCCGGTGCAGGATCGACCACCAGCAATTCGCCGCGCCGCGCCGGAGCGCCATTGATATCCCGCTCGATAGTGTCGTGATTGGCACGGAGCAGCACATCGATCCGCTCAAGCCGGACTTGCTCGAGCTGACGACCAATTTCGTTGGTTTTGCCACTTAGCCCAGTGCCCACAGCGTCAGCAGTACGACTAATCACTGGGCCTGTCGAAGGCAGCAGCGGAGGTATGCCAAGCTGGGCCTGTGACGGTGCGCCAACCAGAGCAACTAGCAAAAATGCAACTTGAGTAGCGCGCATGGTGTCCTCGCTAATTTTTCTTTATTGGGCATGGATGAAACGTTCTATATGCTTCGTTTCATCCACGGAACATGGCTCTGACCAAAACTGACAGCTTCGAGGACGCCCTCACCGCCTTGCTGCCGCGCCTTCGCAGGTTCGCGGTTGGACTGGCGCGAGATCGCAGCGATGCAGACGATTTGTGCCAGATGACCATTGAGCGTGTGCTACTGTCGCGCAGCCAATGGCAGGCCGGTACACGTCTCGATAGCTGGATATACCGGATCATGCGTAATTTGTGGATCGATGAAACCAGATCCCGCAGCAGACGCAGCCGCAGCTTCGTGGACGAAGAGGCCGGCCTGTCGGTTGGTGTGGATGGCGCGCAGGAAGCTACTGTTGAACTTTCAATGGTCGATCGCGCGTTGGCTGTCCTGCCGGACGACCAACGCGAGGCTGTGCTGCTGGTGATGGTCGAAGGCTATAAGTACGCAGAAGCCGCAGAAATTGTTGGTTGCCCACCGGGGACACTCGCTTCGCGCCTGACGCGCGGACGTGAGGCTTTGCTGGTCGCGTTGGGAGAAACTCCATGACGATCGATCGCGAACAGCTGGCCGCTTATATCGATGGCGAATTGGACACGGTGACTGCTGCGCGGATCAGCCGTGATATCGCGGCCTTGCCCGAACTGGCCGCCGATGTTGCCGCACAGCGCAGGCTCCGCGAGCGTCTGGCGGCACATTACGCACCCGTACTAGCAGAGCCGATACCAGCGGGACTGACCGATGCTATCGAGCAATCCCGCAAAGTGGTAGATCTGTCGGAAGTCCGCGCCCGCAAGACCGAACGCCGCTGGATCTCGTTCCCCAGTGCGCGCTTCATCGGTCCTGCGCTGGCGGCTTGCCTGGTGCTGTTTCTGATAATTCCGCGCGGCGGCAGCGACGATCTGGTGCAGACCCTTGATGGTCAGCATTACGCGGCAGGAACGCTTGATGCGGCACTGACGGGACAGCTTGCCGCCAATCAGGATCTCAAGGACGATCCACGGATCCTGCTGAGTTTCCCCGCACAGGACGGCTCGTTGTGCCGGGGCTTTTCCGGTGCCAAGTTGGCCGGCATCGCTTGCCGCGAACCGCGCGGCTGGCGTTTGCGGATGGAGCGGCCGGGCAGCCGGGCCGTCATCGGCGACTATCGTCAGGCCGGGGCAGCGGAAAGTGAGATCCTTGCAGTAGCGCAGGATATGGCCAAGGACAGTCCGCTTGACGCCGAGGCCGAG
>JAYVKX010000040.1:0-3720 GCA_043768005.1 Novosphingobium sp.
CCTTCGTCGCCCCATTGAGCGCCGATCACGGTTACATTGGCCAAGTTGAGGCCCTTCCTTGCTGATGCTGCAAACCGTGCCGCGCCCTAGGGGAAGCGCAAGGTAAGGGCAAGACATGGCGAGTGACATTCCGCGACTAATTCCGACAGGCCGCGACAATTCGTGACTGGTCAAATTGCAGCGACGCAGCCCCGGTGGTTGATGCCAGGTTGAAGCGGGTATTTGGCCGCTAAAACCGAACCGCTTCGCCATCCTCCAGCCGGTGAGTGCAGCCCAGCTTCACCGCATCATCCGCGTCGGACAAGGCTGCCATGGTCCGCCAGCCGATCGCGCGCAACCGCGCGGCTGCTTGCTGATCGTGGCCCAGCGGCAGGAACAAGGCGTCGCGCACCGTTTCGCCAACAGCCAGCGCATCGATCAGCGGATCAGGATAGAGCGAAAAGCCGATCGCCGGCTCGTCCAGTCCGAGGATGGCATAACTGCCGCCCCGGCCCAGCGCGCCGCGCGCCCCATCGGCATAGATGGTGAAGCCGAACCAGCTTTGATATTCAAAGCCGTGGCGTTCCGAAGGATCAAGCGTCAGCCGCGCCATGGTGCCAACCCGCGCGGCGATTTCGCGCAGTGCCGCAATCCGGCCAGCCAGCGCCCCGCCAGCATCCACTGCTGCCAGCCGCTCAATCGCGGTATCAAACGGTCCGGTGGCATAGAGCAGCGGCAGATAAGCCTCACCGCCTGCGGCCACCAAGCCGCCTGCATCCTTAGCATCCAGCTCGCGCCGGACCGCCTCGATCTGTGCAGCGCCAAGCGGCAGCGCCTGGGCGGCCAGCGTATCGACCAGATCGGGCAGGGTGAAATCCACCGAAATGCCGGTTGCGCCAGCGGCCCGCAGCGCTTCGATCGCCATCGCAACGATCTCTGCCGCCGCCGCCACGGCATCGCTGCCAATCAGTTCGGCCCCCAGCTGCAGCTGCTCGCGCGTGGGATCGAGGCCATCGCCCTTGATCGTCAGCACCTGCCCCGCATAGCACAGCCGCAATGGCCGGGCGGCCCGGGCCAAGCCGGTGGCAGCAATGCGGCCGATCTGCACGGTCATATCACTGCGCAGCGCCAGAGTGCGCAGGCTCGCCGGATCGACGAACCGGAACATCCGGCGCGGCTGAACCCCGGCCATCCGGCTGGCGAGTGACTTTTCAAACTCGATCGACGGCGGCTGGACCCGGTCATAGCCGTGGCTGTCCAGCACATCGAGAACGCTGCGCGTCATCCGCGCAGCAGCAGCCGCGGCGGCAGGCAGCCGGTCCTCCAGCCCCTCAGGCAGCAAATCGCGATCGGTATCTTGCATAATACGCCTCTAGAATGAGAACACGCCGGTGTCGAACGGCAGCGCGTCTGCCAATCGCTAAAACGCCAGCGCCTTCACCACCTTCACGCCCGGAAGCTTGCAGGCTGCATCCAGCACGGCTTGCGATACGGGCGTATCGACCGAAAGCAGCAGCACCGCCTCCCCGCCCGCATCGCGGCGGCCAAGGTGGAAGGTGCCGATGTTGATCTGGTTCTCGCCCAGCAGCGTTCCGATCCGCCCGATGAAGCCTGGCGCATCCTCGTTGACGATATAGAGCATATCGCCATCCAGATCAGCCTCGATCCCGACCCCGAAGATCTCGACCAGCCGCGGCTGGGTGTTGCCGAACAGCGTGCCCGCGACCGAGCGATCGCCCTGCGAGGTGGCGACGGTGACGCGGATCAGCGTGTGATACACCCCTTCCCGGTCATGGCGCACTTCGCGCACGTCCAGCCCGCGTTCCTTGGCCAGGAACGGCGCGTTGACCATGTTCACCGTATCCGAATAGCGCCGCATCAGCCCGGCCAGCACGGCGCCGGTGATCGGTTTGGGATTGAGCTGGGCCGCGGCCCCTTCAACCTCGATCGAGATCTTGTCGAGATTGCCGTGAGCCAGCTGGCCGACCAGACTGCCAAGGCGCTCCGCCAGCGCCATATAGGGCCGCAGCTTCGGCGCTTCCTCAGCCGAAAGGCTCGGCATGTTGAGCGCGTTGGCAACCCCGCCATTGACCAGATAATCCGAAAGCTGTTCGGCCACCTGGATCGCGACATTGACCTGCGCTTCATCGGTCGAGGCCCCAAGGTGCGGGGTCGAGATGAAATTGGGCGTCCCGAACAGCGGCGATTCTCTGGCCGGTTCCGTGGCGAACACATCCAGCGCCGCGCCGCCGACCTGGCCTGAATCGAGCGCATCCTTCAGCGCCGCTTCATCGATCAGCCCGCCCCGCGCGCAATTGATGATCCGCACCCCCGGCTTGGTTTTGGCCAGATTTTCGCGGCTCAGAATGTTGCGGGTCTGATCGGTCAGCGGGGTGTGCAGCGTGATGAAATCCGCTTTTGCCAGCAGCGTATCAAGATCGGCCTTTTCCACGCCCATCTCCACCGCGCGTTCAGGGGTCAGGAACGGATCGAAAGCCACGACCTTCATCTTCAGCCCCAGCGCACGGGATGCGACGATCGAGCCGATATTGCCGGCACCGATCAGCCCCAGCGTCTTGCCGGTCACTTCCACGCCCATAAAGCGGTTCTTTTCCCACTTGCCCGCCTGGGTGCTGGCATCAGCCTCTGGCAATTGGCGGGCGAGCGCGAACATCAGTGCGATGGCGTGTTCGGCGGTGGTGATCGAATTGCCGAACGGGGTGTTCATCACCACGATACCCTTCACCGAAGCGGCGGGAATATCGATATTATCCACCCCGATCCCGGCCCGGCCGACCACTTTGAGGTTGGTCGCAGCCTCGATCAGCTCTTTGGTCAGCTTGGTGGTCGAACGGATCGCTAGGCCATCATATTGGCCGATGATCGCTTTCAGCTCTTCGGGCGTCTTGCCGGTAATGACATCGACATCGCAGCCGCGTTCACGGAAGATCTGCTCGGCCTTGGGGTCCATCTGGTCGGAAATAAGTACGCGGGGCTTGGTCATTGTTCAATCCAGTCCAAAATCGTCACCCTGAACTCGCTTCAGGGTCCATCGCGCCCTCGGTCACGGCGGGCGATGGGGAGAAATAGGCCCTGAAACAAGTTCAGGGTGACGGGTAAGTTAAGCCGTGCGAAGCGTCTCGTACGCCCAATCGAGCCACGGCCCGAGCGCTTCGATATCGGCGGTGTCCACCGTCGCGCCGCACCAGATCCGCAGGCCCGGCGGGGCATCGCGGTAGCCCGCGATATCATAGGCCGCGCCTGCTTTTTCGAGCAGCCCGGCGAAGGATTTGATGAACGCCTCATCCGCACCTTCCACCGTCAGGCAAACCGAGGTTTTTGAGCGGGTGCCATGATCGGGGGCCAGATGCCCCAGCCACTCGCGGGTGCTGACAATCTTGGCCAGCGCATCCGAATTGGCGGTGCAACGCGCTTGCAAGCCTTCCAGCCCGCCAACATCCTTGCCCCATTCCAGCGCGAAGATCGCATCTTCCACCGCCAGCATCGACGGGGTGTTGATCGTCTCGCCCTTGAACACGCCTTCGGACAGCTTGCCCTTGGCGGTCAGGCGGAACAACTTGGGTAGCGGCCAATCGGGGGTGTAGCTTTCCAGGCGTTCCACCGCGCGGGGGCCGAGGATCAGCACGCCGTGGCCGCCCTCGCCGCCCAGCACCTTCTGCCAGCTGAAGGTGGCGACATCGATCTTGTCCCACGCAATCTCATAAGCGAACACCGCGCTGG
>JAYVKX010000041.1:0-10220 GCA_043768005.1 Novosphingobium sp.
GAAACCGCTTGCGATCGACCCCGCAAATATCAGCACGATGATCAGGTGTTCAGGATAGAGCCTCGGGCGTAGATGCGGTTCGGTTTTTGGCCGGAAGTCGGTTTGATGCGCCAGATCCAATAACATTTTACGCTTCCGCCTTATCAACGATAAGGTAGTGTTCAACGTCGCGCGCCGTGTTGTTCGATCGTTCGCAAAGCTCATCAAAGAACTCGAACATGATCTTGCTGGCGAAATCGGTGAGTTTAACCCAGGTGACCCGTTGATCAGATGCGTCGTCGATACGCTCAATCAATTCAGACTGCTCGAGAACTCCGAGCCAGCGAAGCGCCGTGGTGGGCGGTACGTCAGCAGCGATACAGGCGCTGGAGACCGATATTCGACGGTTCTGGAGCCTCGCGGCAAACAGGTCGAGCAACAGGTCCCAAGCTGGTTCCCCAAACAAATCTGCTGCAAAGAACCGCGAACGGCGTCTACGTGCCTTATACTCGTCCAGCACTCTTCCGAGGACGATTTCAGCATTGAGGTCTGCCCAGATCCGATCTTTCGGCCTCGCACGCAAAATGATATCCGGATCCACGTTCGAATCTTCGGCCTCGATTTCGGTCGCGATGCGCAAAAGCTTTGTCGCGGTACCGCGCAATTGGGCAACTCGGCGAGTGACACTATTGGTCATGACAGCTGCCCCGCCAACCTCATGCTATAGACACATGGTCCTGAAACGATGAGATGGTCAAAAAGTTCGATGCCAATTGCATTCGCTACTGCAGACGCTTGACAGGTGAATTCTATGTCAGACTGGCTGGGCTTCGCGTTGCCTGATGGGTGATTGTGGAAGAGAACGAGGTTTGCCGAGTTGAGCTCGATAGCTCGTCGCAACAGCGGTCTTAATCGCAGTGAGATTTGCGACCAACTCCCGCTGGCGACCCTTTCATCGGTCAGATAGCAACACTTGCTATCGAGGAAGATGGCGTGAAGGTGTTCCTCGGTAGCGCCCTGCATGGTGGCGATCAGATAGTCCATGATCCGCCGGTCCTTGGGATCGAACGGAACTCGCCTGACATCCTCGCGCATGCTTTCAACGACCACCGGCCTAGCCAGCGTCAAGATGGTCGCTATCGCCTGACTATTTGCGCTATGGGAAAGGCTAATGGGCGATGCAGAAAAGATGCCGCCGAGCGAACCAAACCGTTCGAGCAGTGACTCTGCTATTATATCGGCGCTTTCGGGATCGATTGCTTCGACCAATCGCGCCAACAAGGATTGCTGTCGTTCGCGGACCCCCACTTTCGTTGTTGAATGCAAGTTACCACCAAAATAAGGCTGACTAACAGGCTCGGCGCGTAGCGCAACAGTATGTAGGCTGCAGGATGGATCTTGATTTGCAGCGCCTGCACCACATGCGCGGCCACGGCGATTAATTGTAACGCTGACGCCCATAGCGGCCAAATTCTCCAAGCATACAGGGCTATCGCAAGAAATCCTACGAAACCAATAAGGTCGATCAGGATTCCAAAGTGATCAAGCCCATCAAGCCGGGTGCCAAAGAATACGCTTCGTACAATGCTTAGGGAAAACATCGCAGCATAGACCTTGGCACCCTGTCTCTCAGGGTCTTGCCCCCACCATGTGGGAACCAAGATGGTGAGAAGGCTCAAGGACAAAGACAGCAAGGATATGGTCATGTGACACAGTCTTGCTCTCGTCTATTAATTCGTCAACGGCTAACCAGCCTTGCGCAGTGGAACCGCATCAGCATGATGGACTGCGAGCGGCTGGCAATCACTGGGCAGAATGGGCAGATCGGCTCGCGCGTCACCAATTTTGAGTAGTTCGCCATGAGCGCGAACAATTTCGGCACGCGCATCAGTGAGCGATGAAAGACTTCGAACAAGGCGCATGATGGCAATTTGCCCGGTCGCCAGCGGTGATCCCGTATCAATTCGCGCCTGCGCCATAGTCGCGAGCAAGGCGGCACTGCTGGCCAAAGCCCGATCGATTTCGGTTTCGCTGGCAAGAAGTTCACGGACAATTCGGGTTGCAGCGACTTGTGCTGTCATGGTCATGGGTCATCTCCGCACCGGCCAACGCAATTCGCCGGGCCAACAAGGCTTCATCACGAAGGCTTACCATCTAAAGCATTTTTGAAAGCGTTTGCGCGATAGAGACCATCGCGAGAAACATCAGAGAAATCGCAGCCGCAAGGCCAAAAATCGCCATGATACGCCCAAATATGCCGAAGCGGGTATCGAGTGCCTCCAGGCCTGTCCTCGAATAGGGTCGCGGTCGCCACGGTGCCGGAATGTTTATCAATGCGACATCCGACAGTGTGTAAACCGGATCCTGAGTCAGATCCTGTCCATTGCTCTGGGGCTGTAGGTCTAACGAAGCTACATACGGAAATTCATATACTGTTTCTCCGCATAGCTCTCGCAACTGCGCATAAGTGCGAGCCATCTCGCCGCGTGACGCAGCACCGAGCTTATGGCGTGCGGCCGCAATTCGCTGGTCTACGGTGTAGGGCGAAATCTGAAGTGCTCTCGCGATCTCTTTTGAAGATTGGTGCTGCAGCACCAAGTCCAAGACCTCGCGCTGCTTTTCGGTAAGAGTTGCTAGGGCATTTTGTGACTGCAACATATGCTCCGTTCCGTCCTCTGAGGACTGGAACATAGCCATATTTACCCAATTTGCGAAACCAAACTGCCAATTAGGAGCCGTGTGATCAAACCTTGAAGCGCTCCTGCAGTCGGACTTTATCACAGCGCAAAGTTTCAATCGTGTCGTTCAAATGGATTGAAGCCATTGAAAATCCAGCGCGATCAAGCGTGGTTTGAAGCTCGAGAAGTGTAGCCAAAGACTTATCCAAAGCATCCATTTTGGATGAAATTTCGATGCCAAGGTCTAGCGCTTGATTGTCAGTGGTCGACATATAGATGGTTCCGAATAGGACAGTCTGCGATTGAGGCGCTGGATAGCAACTTGTTAACATTAAAGTCAATTAATTGGATAAACCGCGCTTCGGGGCAATTGTGGTGAAACGGCTAGCCTCATCTGTGGGCCGCTGCTGAGCCGCCGATGGTGTTCCTAGACGTAGTAAACTGCTGCCCAATTTCCGATCGGTGGGCTGATTCCTTTCCGAGGAATCAGCCCTAGCGCTGAGCAGGTTCAAAAGTGGAAATTGGTACCAAGTCTAATCGTGGAAAGGTTAGGAGTATAATGCGCACCACTTTCTGATCGCATCGTATTCCAGCATGCCCCAGCGGTCGGGCCTTCCAGATCCATGTAGCAATCGCCTCGGTTGGCAAACGCGCTGCGGAGAAACTCGAATTTTACGCTCATGCGTCCGAATCTCTGCTCGATCCCTGCGCCATAGGCATAGCCCGGGACGGTACCCTTCCAGCGACTACCCCAGTCGACGCCAGGCGTCCCGTCCTTGTAGCTTACCGGTCCGGATCGCGCCGATACATCATAGTCCGCCAAAGCAAAGCCTCCAGTAACATAGGCCATGGTGCGACCTTGTGTCAGACCCGCCCGCACACGAAATGTAGCTTGCTTCCGTATCTTCGCTTCCCAGGAATAGTTGGGTGTCGATCCATTGGGTGCGGTGTTGATTTGCCGGTTAGCGGTCCCACCTGTGCCCAGGTCTGCTTCAACCCCGACCACCAGACCTTCAGAAACCTGTTTGTTCGCGCCGACAGTCCCACCAAATACGACGTCAGTGCTGTTGAGTGTCGGAACGTCACAGGTCATCCAGCACCAGTAGTCTTCACCATCGTTTGTAAGCATGGATACGCCAGAATAGGCTCCAGCATAAATCCCATCCCAACTTTCTTTTGCATACGCGTGCGAAGGATAAATAATAGCCAACATTACGCATAGCGGTGCATAGAAATTATTCATAATTACCTCTCTTACAATAAAAAAGATCAAATTTTTGGTGAATTCAGAGGTAATACAAAATTATTTATTTAAATTTAGCTGATTCATAGGGACAATTGCTTAAGCACGCGGGTTGCGTGGCCGCACGAATTACAGGGAGTTACGGGAGTTACGGCGACATCTGCAATTATCCCCAAACTCTCCATCGCCATCCGCACCCCCCCCATTCCCCCTTGCCCCCGCAGCCCTCCCCCGGCTAGGGCCGCGCCATGCTTAGCTCCCTGCCTCAACAGCCCGCCGATGCGCTGCTTGCGCTGATCAAACTCTATGCCGCGGATCCGCGCAGCGACAAGATCGATCTTGGCGTTGGCGTCTATCGCACCGGGCAGGGCGATACGCCGGTGTTTGGCGCGATCAAGGCGGCGGAGCAGCGGCTGCTGGATACGCAGACCTCCAAATCCTACCTCGGCCCGGAAGGCGACATGGGTTTCGTCCATGCGCTGATGCCCTATATCTTCGGGAGCGAAGACCCCACGTTGGGCGGGCGGATCGAGGGCATGCAGGCCCCCGGCGGGACCGGCGCGGTGCGGCTGGCGGTGGCGCTGGCCAAGAAGGCGGGCGTGGTGCGGGTCTGGATGGGCACGCCCAGCTGGCCCAACCACGCACAGATCTATGCCGATGTGGGGCTTGAGCTGAAGGGCTTTGCCCATGCGACAGCTGCTGGCGTGGTGAATATGGACGCGCTGCGCGGCGCGATTGCGGCGGCGAGTGAAGGCGATGCGATCCTGCTCCACGGCTGCTGCCACAACCCTTCGGGGATCGATTACAGCCACGCCGAGTGGGATGAGATTGCGGGGCTGGTGGCGGGCGCAAAGCTGCTGCCGCTGCTCGATCTTGCCTATCAGGGGCTGGGGCAGGGGATGGAAGCGGACAGCTATGGCGTGCGCCGCGTGCTGGCTGCCGTGCCCGAAGCAGTGATCGCCTATAGCTGTGACAAGAATTTCGGGATGTACCGCGACCGGGTTGGCGCGGCCTATGTGCTGGTGGAACAGCCGGACCAGCTGGCGGCGGTGCTGTCCAACGCCCATGCGCTGGCCCGCGCCAGCTGGTCGATGCCGCCCGATCACGGCGGCGCTGCGGTGCGGATCATCCTGGAGGATACAGGCCTCACGCGGATGTGGCTGGACGAGCTGGAGACGATGCGCATCCGGATGAACCAGATGCGCGCTAGGCTAGCTGCAGCGGGCCAAGTCGGCTCTCTCGAGCTTGCCCCGCTCGGCGGCCAGAACGGGCTGTTTTCGGTTCTGCCGCTTTCGGCGGAGCAGATCCAGCAGCTGCGCTCCGATCACGGGATTTACATGGCGGGATCGGGGCGGATCAATATCGCCGGGCTGACGATGGGCAATATCGACAAGTTCATCGCCGCGCTGGCTGACGTAACCAGCTGATGGACCGCCAGCCGGTGCTGGAGGGCGCTCAGCTGCTGCTGCGCCCCTTGCGGCCAGACGATTGGGACGCGCTGTTTGCAGCCGCCTCCGATCGGCTGATCTGGGAAGTTCATCCCGCGCATGACCGGTGGCAGGAGCCGGTGTTCCGCGCCTATTTCGCCGATGCGCTGGCGCAAGGCGGGGCGCTGGTGGTGATCGACCGGGCGAGCAGGGCTATGGTCGGCTCGTCGCGGATGCAGGGGTATGATCCGGCCGACGGCGGCTCGGTCGAGATTGGCTGGACGTTTCTGGCGCGCAGCCATTGGGGCGGGAGCTTTAACCGCGAGATGAAGCGGCTGATGCTGGCCCATGCGCTGGGGTCGGTCGAGCGGGTCAAGTTCCGGGTTGGCGCGGACAATCTCCGCTCTCGCCGGGCGATGGAGAAGATCGGCGGACAGCTGACCGATGAAACCACGATCACCGAACTGGCAGGGACCGGGGTTGTTCACGTGACCTACGAGATTACCCGCGCAAGCTTCGCAAATGGGCCGCTCAGCCCCTGAGGCTCTGCATCCGCTGGAGATAACGCGCCAATACATCGATTTCGAGATTTACCGCGTCGCCCGCCTGCAGTGCGCCGAGCGTGGTAACCTCGCCGGTGTGGGGGATGATGTTGAGCCTGAAATGCGCCGTGCCATCGCTCTGATCGCTGACCTGATTGACCGTCAGCGAGACCCCGTCGACCGTGATCGAGCCCTTGGCCGCGATGAAGGCAGCGATTTGGGCGGGCCCAGAAACGATCAACTGCCACGATCCGCCGACCGGCGTAGCCGACACGATCTGACCCACCGCATCGACATGGCCAGTGACGATATGTCCGCCCAGCTCATCCCCCAGCCTCAGCGCGGGCTCAAGGTTGAGCCGCTGTCCTTCGCTCCACCTGCCGGGCACGGTGCAGGAAATGGTTTCGCCCGAAATATCGACCGCAAACCAGGCGTCGCCAGCGCTCCCGCCGCGCTCCACCACCGTCAGGCAGACGCCCGAACAGGCAATCGAAGCGCCGATGGCGATGGTCGCAGGATCGAACGGGCAGGCGATCACGCCGCGCAGATCGCCTTGCTGGCGGGTTTCGCGGATGGTGCCGATGGCGGTGATTATTCCGGTGAACATGAGGTTCTTTCGTAAGCTTCGAATGTATCATTGCCAAGCTGGCGGCGCTCAGTGAGTTGCCACCGGTCATGGGCATCCGCAAGGCTGGTCAGTCCGATATCGCCAAGCGTCCCTTGCCCGCCGCCAATCAGGATTGGCGCGCGGTACAGCACCAGCCGATCGGCCAGATCAGCGCGAAGAAATGCTGCCGCGGCGCCCGCACCGCCTTCGATTATCAGATACTGCACATCGGGCATCGCGCTGGTGATCGCTTGCGGCGAGGGGAGCGCGTGCCACCCATCCGGCACATTGCCCCGGGTCAGCACCCAGCGCTGCGGGCTGCGCTGTGCAAGCCCGGGCAGGCGCACGTCCAGCTTGGGTGCATCGGCGCGCAGCGTTCCGCCGCCGATCAGGATCGCATCGGACATCGCGCGCAAGCCATGACCATGGGCGCGCGCGGCTTCGCCGGTGATCCATTGGCTGGTCCCGTCGGCCAGCGCGATGCAGCCATCCAGCGAGGTGGCGAGCTTGAGCGTGACATGAGGGCGCGCTGCGCTGCGCTGTTTCAGATATCCGGCAAGACTGGCCTGGCAGGCAGGGGAGGGGTGCAGCTCTGCTGCGATCCCGGCAGCGGCAATCCGCGCCGTGCCTTTGCCAGCTGTGCGAGGATCGGGATCGGCGCAGCCGATGATTACCCGGGCAAGCCCGCTTTGTGCTACCAGATCGGCGCAGGCTGGGCCGCGTTCGCTGGGATGGGCGCAGGGTTCCAGCGTGACGTATAGCGTAGCGCCGCTGGCGGCAGCACCAGCGGCGGCCAGCGCCACCGCCTCGGCATGGGGGCGCCCGCCAGCCTGGGTCCAGCCGCGCCCGACCACCATGCCATCGCGGACGATGATTGCGGCGACTCCGGGATTGGGGCGGCTTAGCGGCCGCGCCCGCCCGGCCAGGCGCGCAGCGGCTTCGAGCCAGCGTTCGTCGTCAGTCCTTGGCAACCGGCACCTGCCGTGTGGTTATCGCAGCTGCCTTTGTCTTGGCGGCGGCGGTTTCAGCGGCTTGATCGATCCTGGCCTGCCGCTCGATCCCATCGACATCCATGCCTGATGCCCGGCCGATCTTCTTGTAGATGTTGCGCACCGCTTCCTCGCGCTGGGCCTGCTCAGCGGCGCGGGCTTCCTTGCGTTTCTGGTTGGCGATGTTCGTGGCGATAATCTCTGCCTGGCTGCGATCCGCCCGCCACGAGGTGATATAGGTGATCTCCGCCTTGGGGCGGGGCTTCTTCCAGTTTTCCTGCACCATGATCGAAAAGACCCCCAGCGTGGTCAGCGCAGCAAGGAACGCAAAGCGCCAGCGATTGCGCCCGGCCTGCTGGAACACGGTGCGGAAATCGGCAATTGCGCCGGTGGGATTGATATTGCGCCAATAGGACATGGCCCCAGGATAGGGCGTGGCGAGGGCCAGCGCTACAATTCAGTTGTAATCGACCGAAATCGGGATCCGTCCGCGAAAATTGCCGCCCTGATTGCCGCGAACATTCAGCTTGCCGCCAAAGGTGAACTCCAGCGTTCCTGCGGCGTCCAGCACCGGATTGACCGGAAGATCGGTGGCAAGATCGGTCAGCTCGCCGCTGGTCCCATCGGGCGCATTCATTGCCACCCGTTGCGGCAGATCGATTCGGACCGGGCGCTGCGGAGTGCCGGTGATCCGCCCGCGGCCCTGCACCGACATGCCGCCCAGATCGATCATCCCGCCGCCGGTCCGCTTGGCACCGCTTTGCGGATCAATCGCCGCGCTGCCGCCGCTGTCCCCGGTCAGCGCCAGACGGCTGAACGAAAGGTCGGCGTAAATCTCGATGGTCAGTGGCCGTTCGCCCGGCGCAATGCCGTCCGTGCCAAAACACAGCCGACAAGCCTCCTGTCCCGCTGCAGGAGCGGACAGGGCCAGCAGCGCAAGCACTGCGACTGGCAGGGTAAGCCGCACCATGGTCCGGTCTATCGGCGCATTGTGGTTAATTTGGCGTTACGGGTAAGTCCCTAGCCGAAGGGCTGATACAGACTGCGTCCGTCGCGCTTGAGCCACAGATTGGCCGCTGTCATATCGGCATCGAAGATTTCACCCAGCAGCGCATGAAAGCGCGGGCTGTGATCGAAATGGACCAGATGCGCGACCTCATGCGCTACGACCGAGCGGCGGACGAATGCCGGAGCCATGACCAGCCGCCAGTTGATCCGGATCGTTCCCCCATGGGCGCAGCTGCCCCAGCGGCGCTGGGCGCTGGATAGCATCAGCCGGGGCGCAGGACGCTGAACGCGGGCGCAGAAAAAGGCCAGATCCTCGGCCAGTAATCGCCGTGCCTCGCCTTCCAGCCAGCGGCGCAGGCGCGGGGCAAGGCTTGCTGCCGGACCGCCCAGGACCAGCGTTTCGTCCTCGATCCGTACCCGGCGCGTCGTGCCGGCCAGATGGCGCAGGGTTAGCGCTGTGCCGCAATAGGGGATCATGGCAAGATCGGCGATCACGATCGGGGCCGACAGTCTGGCCAGTTGCAGTTCCAGCCAATCCGCGCGCTCTTGCACAAAGGCCAGGGCATCGGCAGTGCGGGTCCAGCGCGGCATGGTGATCCGCACCTCGTTGCCATCGGGCGACAGCCGCATTGCCAGCCGCCGCGATCGCTCCAGCCGCTTGATCACCACCTGCAGCACCCGGCCGCCGACCGTCACCTGCGGCAGTTCGGCAGGTGCACGGCGCAACCAGTCAAGCATGGGCGGGCCGATCAGGCATCGGACGCCAGCTCCAGCCCGGGGGGCAGGATCACGTGGTTCTCCAGCGGTCCGGCGATATCCTCGCTGATCGCCTTGCCGCGCACCGAAATTCCGGCGCTATGCACCGTCTCGCGGCTGCCACTGATCAGATAATGCCACTCTTTCAGCGGCTGGCCATTGGCGCGCAAGCGATAGGCGCAGGTCTGGGGCAGCCATTCCACCGTTGCGGCAAGCAGCGGGGTCAGCCGCAGACAATCGGGCACGAAGCTTTTGCGGTGCTTGTAATCGCGGCAGCGGCCCGCGTGGATATCCAGCAGCTTGCACGCGACATTGGTGGGATAGATCGTGCCACTATCTTCATCCTCCACCTTGTGCAGGCAGCAGCGCCCGCAGCCATCGCACAGCGCCTCCCACTCATCGCGGTTGAGCCGCTCGATCGGCTTTTCCCAGAAAGGCACAGGCGCGGTCACTTGACCCACTTGGCCAGCTCAGCGGCGACTGCATCCGGCCCTTGATCGACCGGCAACATGCTCAGCGGTTTGCCGTCCCGGTCCATCAGATAGGCGATGCGGCTGTGATCCATCAGATAGCCGCCCGCGCTGTCCTTGCCCCGGGCGTAATAGGCGCGAAACGCCTTGGCCGCGCCATCGATCTGCGCCGCGCTGCCGGTAAGCCCCAGCAGCCGGGGCGAGAAGGCGGCGGCAAACTCGCCGACTACGGCGGGGGTATCGCGGGCTGGATCGACCGAGATAAAGATCGGCTGGGTATCTGCGGCGAGCCTGCCATGCATCTTTTCAAACCGGGCAAAGCCCTGCATCATCACGCCGACATCGACCGGGCAGGCATCGGGGCAAAACGTATAGCCGAAATAGACGATCCGGTATTTGCCCGCGAAATCAGCCCAGCGCACCGGCTTGCCGGCCTTGTCCGCCAGCGTGAAGGGTCCGCCGATCGTGGCCCCGGCCAGCGGCGGGGTTTCCACCGGGCTGGGGGCGGTGGCAGAACCATC
>JAYVKX010000042.1:0-3040 GCA_043768005.1 Novosphingobium sp.
CAATGGCGAACGAGGGGATGTCCTATTCCGGTGTGCTCTTCGCCGGACTGATGCTGACCCGCACCGGGCCGCAGCTGATCGAATATAACTGCCGCTTCGGCGATCCCGAATGCCAGGTGCTGCTGTCGCGGCTGGAGAGCGATCTGGGCGAGCTGCTGCTGGCCTGTGCCGAAAACCGGCTGGGCGCGATCGAGCCGCCGCGCTTTTCGGCCGATACCGCGCTAACCGTGGTGATGGCGGCTGAGGGCTATCCCGGCACGCCCAGAAAAGGCGGCCAGATAAAAGGCATCGCCGCTGCCGAGGCTGGCGGAGCCATGGTGTTCCACGCCGGAACCGCGCTGGCGGACGGCGCGCTGGTGGCCAGCGGCGGGAGGGTGCTAAACGTCACCGCACGCGGGGACAGCGTGCGCGAGGCGCAGACCCGCGCCTATGCCGCCGTGGATGCGATTGATTTTCCGCAAGGCTTCTGCCGCCGCGATATCGGCTGGCGCGAAGTTGAGCGGGAAACCGGGCAGGCGTAACGCAAGCTTACCCCAGCCGCGCCGCAATCAGCGCCTGCAAATTCGCCTCGGGCCGTGCGCCATAGTGCGAGATGATCTCTGCGGCGGCGATAGCGCCCATGGTCAGGCAATGGTGGACCGGGCGACCCTGCACGTGCCCTGCCAGGAACCCCGCCGCGAACAGATCGCCTGCGCCGGTGGTATCGATCACCTTGGCGATGGGTTCGGCGGCAACCTCGCTGCGCTCCCCCTGATACACCGCGATCGCGCCTTTCGCGCCGCGCGTCACCACCAGCAGCGGCACTTTGGGGGCCAGCGCCGCCACTCCGCCATCGAAATCATCGATCCCGGTCAGCGCGGCCAGTTCGACATCATTGGCGAACAATATGTCAATTTCGCCTGCATCGATCATCGTGCGGAAATCATCGCCGTGGCGGCTGATCACAAAAGCATCCGAGAGGGTGAAGGCAACCTTGCAGCCCGCGCCCTTGGCCGCCGCAATCGCCCGGCGCATCGCTGCGCGCGGT
Source organism: Novosphingobium sp. (assembly GCA_043768005.1). Classification (GTDB taxonomy): domain Bacteria; phylum Pseudomonadota; class Alphaproteobacteria; order Sphingomonadales; family Sphingomonadaceae; genus Novosphingobium. The sequence continues at coordinate 1,028 of JAYVKX010000042.1, forward strand.
TCCTCGGGATCCCACAGATAGCCTTCAAGGTAGAGGATCTTCGCATCCGCAATCGCCGCTTCGTCCAGCGCGGCGGCGGGGAGGAACTGCGAGGCGCCGAGGAAGGTGTTCATCGTCCGCTGGCCATCGGGGGTGACGAAGATCAGGCAGCGCGCAGTGGGCGGATTGCCCTGCCGCACAGGCGTGGCAAAGGCGATGCCGCCGGCGCGGATATCATGGGCAAATACCTCGCCCAGTTGATCGTCTGCCACCTGGCCGATGAAGGCACAGCTGGCCCCCAGCGCGGCCAGCCCTGCCAGCGTATTCGCCGCCGAACCGCCCGAAATCTCGCGCGCCGGGCCCATCGCTTCATACAAGGCATGGGCCTGATCGCTATCCACCAGCGTCATCCCGCCGCGCACCAGCCCCAGCCGTTCGATCAGCGCATCCTCGCATGGGGCCATGACATCGACGATGGCGTTGCCGATGGCGATAACATCGGTGCGGGGCTGTGGCATAAAATTTCCTCTGGCTGCGCGCGAACTTGGCAGCTTCGCGCGAATTGTCGGCGCGCCTAGCCTTCCGCTGGGCGCAGGGCAAGGCTTGCGCCGTTGACTTCGCAGGCCGGCCAAGCGATTCGGCCTGAAGATGGTTTCCGGCATTGCCTCTTCCTTTGCCTTGGCGCTTGGCCAATTGGCCGATCCCCGCGTGCAGCGAATCCTCGCCAAAAGCCTGTGCGTAACCCTGCTGGTGTTCGCCGCGCTGGGCGGGGCTGGCTGGTGGGCCATCCAGCTGGCGCTGAGCGGGGTGGTGCGCAGCGAATTGCGCGAAGTCATGGCGCTCGCACTGGTGCTGGTCGGCGGCTGGTTACTGTGGCGGATTGTCGCGCTGGCAGTGTTGCAATTCTTTGCCGATGAGGTGGTGCTGGCGGTTGAGGCGAAACATTACCCCCACGCCGCTGCCACCGCGAGGCGGCTGGGTTGGCACGAGGAGCTGGCCAATGGCCTGCGCGGCGCGGGCCGGGCACTGCTGTTCAATCTCCTCGCGCTGCCCGTCGCGCTGGCTTTGCTGATTACCGGGATTGGCGCGCCGCTGGTGTTCTGGCTGGTCAATTCGCTGCTGCTGGGCCGCGAACTGATGGACATGGTCTGGCTGCGCCATCGCCCCACACGCCACGCGCCCGCACCGCTGGGCAAGGGTGAGCGGTTGGTGCTGGGCGGAATTGTCGCTGCGTTGCTGATGGTGCCCTTCGTCAATTTCCTCGCCCCGTTTCTGGGCGCGGCTGCCGCTGCCCATCTGATTCATCGCAAGCCCAACTGATCCACTGCAAGCCCAACTGATCCACTGCAAGGATGCCATTCGCCATGTTCCCTAAGGCCCTGCTCGCCCTCTTGCTGATCCCGCTGCTGGCGGCCTGTGGCGGGGGAGCCGTGAGTGCTACCAAAGTACAAAGCGCCGCTGCGAAACCGGCGCTCACCGCGCCGCGCCGCCCGGTTCGCGCTCCCGTCAACCGCCCCCCGCCATCGGCGCAAGTCCTCGCCCTGCCCGGGCTTGAAGGGGTGATCGGGGCGACTTCTGCCGATCTCATCCGCCAGTTCGGCACCGCCCGGCTTGATGTGTGGGAAGGGGATGCGCGCAAATTGCAATTCAGCGGCGTGCCCTGCGTGCTCGATATCTACCTCTACCCCACCGCGAAGGACCGCGAACCACAAGCAACGTATCTCGATGCCCGGCGCAGCGATGGCCGCGATGTCGACCGCGCGGCCTGCGTGGCCGCGCTTAAACTTCGCTAGAATCATTGCCCCCTCAAGGCGGGGGAGTGGGTGGGGGAGTGGGCGGTGCAGCCTATCCAACAATGGTAACCCGGATTTAAGGATATCCCGCGATAATCTCCACGGTAGAATAAGGGGGCTTTTCCGCCATGAGTATGTATTTCCGCGATCTTGCCGAACGGGCCATGGCCGACGGCGCGATCTCTGCCGAGGAGATTCTGGACCTGCGCCGAGCGGGCTGGTCGGACGGGAAAATGGAATT
>JAYVKX010000043.1:0-2086 GCA_043768005.1 Novosphingobium sp.
TCCTATATCCGCTTTTATCTGAGCTGGGCCCCGCATCATCCGCGCGATGGCACCAGCCGTTATGAAAATACCCGCGTGTTCAAAAGTCGGCTGGGCCACTGGATGTCGATGGGGATGCAATACCACGTGGTGCATCATTTGTATCCCGACATCCCCAACCACATGACCAAATATGCCTATGCCGAGCTGAAGCCCATTCTCGAAGCGCGCGGCGTGGATTGCAGCCCGCTTTAACCGTGTTCCCCGTTCTGACCGTGCTCAAAGCCTAGCCGGCCCGACGGGGGCGATCCATCGAGCAGGATCGGCGTTTTGCCCACGGCAAAAACCGTGCCAATCGGCAAGGCGGCGATTGGCAATGCGGTTCCGGGCGGCACCGTGAACAACAGCTGATAATCATCGCCCCAGCGCAGCGCTTCATCGCGGCGCGCTTCGGGCGCGGCGATTGGCACGGCGGCGCGATCGATCGCCAGCGTCACGCCCGAAGCTTTGGCCATTCGTGTGGCATCAAGCAGCAATCCGTCCGACACATCCATCATCGCGCTGACCAGCGGGGCCAGCGCCTGTCCCTCTGCCAGCAGCGCGCGAGGGCGGCGATAGGCGAGGCTATCGCCTGACCCGGCGCGCAACGCTTCCAGCCCCAGCATCGCTGCGCCCACCGGGCCGGTCAGATAAATCAGATCGCCCGGCCTCGCGCCCGAACGCGACGGCACCGGGCGATGCGTCGCCCGGCCAAATGCGGTCAGCCCCAGCACCTGCGGGCCGCTGCCCGAAACGGTGTCTCCGCCCAGCAGCGGCGCACCGTAATGTTCCAGCGCCTGCCCAAGCCCGGTCAGGAACCGTGCATCATCACGGCCCAGCATATAGCCCAGCAGTACGCCCACCGGCTCTGCACCCTTGGCGGCAAGATCGGACATGTTGGTGGCGACCAGCTTCCAGGCGACATCCGCCGGATCTTGCCCGGGCAGCACATGCACCCCCTCGACCAGCGTATCATGGGTGAGGACCAGCGCCTCGCCGCCAAATTCGATCACCGCAGCATCATCATCCAGATTGCGCGCGCCGGGATGGGTCGCGATCCCGCGCAATGCTTCGATCAGGGCGAGCTCGCCGGTCAGCGCCCGCGCCTAACGAACCGCCTTCGCCACGGCATCGAGCACGCCGTTGACGAATTTTGCTTCGCGCGCGTTGAAGAAGGCGTGAGCGACATCGAGGTATTCGCTGATCGCGCTACCGGTTGGCACATCGGGGCGGGCGAGCAGCTCGTAAGTCCCTGCGCGCAGGATCTGCAGCATGGTCTTGTCCAGCCGGGCCAGCGTCCAGCCTTCGGCCAGTCGTTCGGTCAGCAACGTGTCAATCTCATCGCGCCGTGCGGTGACACCTTTTACCACATCATCGAAAAAACTGATCTCGGCGGCGGCATATTGGTCATCGTCGATTTCAGCGCCAAGCCGGTGCTGATGAAATTCATCAAGCAGCTGCGCCAGGGGCGTTGCCTCCATCGCTTGCTGGTAAAGCGCCTGAACCGCGGCAAGGCGGGCGGCGGCGCGTGACTGCGACTTACTCATATCCCAAGCCTTACTTCGATCGAGCGCGCATGCGCGGGCAGGCCTTCGGCTTCGGCCAGCGCAATCGCCGCCGGACCGATAGCTTTCAGCGCCGCCTCGTCAAGCTGGATGAAGCTGGTTCGCTTCATGAAATCGAGTACCGACAGCCCCGAGGCAAAGCGCGCCCGGCGCCCGGTGGGCAGTACATGGTTTGGTCCGGCAACATAATCGCCGACCGCTTCAGGCGTCATCCGGCCAAGGAATACGGAACCTGCGTGACGGATCGAATGAAGCAGCGGTTCGGGGTGTTCAACCGCCAGCTGGACGTGTTCAGCCGCCAGCGCATTGGCCAGCGCCGGGGCTTCATCAAGGTGTGCAACTTCGATAATCACGCCGTGGGTGTTCCAGCTTTCGCTCGCCACTCGCGCGCTGGGCAACATCGCCAGTTCCACCCCGATCCGGTCTGCCACGGTATCGGCGAACAGCGGGTCATCGGTAATCAGGATCGATTGCGCGGCAGGATCGTGCTCAGCTTGGCTCAG
>JAYVKX010000044.1:0-6261 GCA_043768005.1 Novosphingobium sp.
TTTGGCGCACGGTGGATGCGCGAACAGGGGCTGGATCCAGCGATGCTATCGGCGATTGTGGTAGCGGGCGATTCGATGGAGCCGACGTTGCGCGATGGAGACGAGATTCTGGTCGATCGTACCCCCCGGCCGTGGCGCGATGGGATCCATGTGGTGCGCGCCGGCGATGCGCTGCTGGTCAAACGGCTGGATACGGGCCGCCCCGGCACTTTGGCACTGGTGAGCGATAACCGTGCCTATGAGCCGATCGAGCTATCGCGCGAAGAGGTGCAGGTGATCGGCCGGGTGGTGTGGAAGAGCGGGCGATTGTGAACGGAACGATGGGTTGATTATCCGGCCATCCTTCGCCATTTCGCTGTAATGACCGAACCAGCCCAAACCGACCCCCCGATGCGCGTCGCGATTATCCCGGTAACGCCGCTGCAGCAAAACTGCTCGCTGCTGTGGTGCACCAGGACCATGCGCGGGGCGCTGGTCGATCCGGGCGGCGATCTCGACCGGCTCAAGCTGGCGGTTGATCGCGCCGGGGTGACGCTGGAAAAGATCCTCGTCACCCACGGCCACCTCGATCATTGCGGCGGCGCGGGGATCCTGGCCAAGGAACTGGGGCTGCCAATCGAAGGCCCGCATGAGGCGGATCGGTTCTGGATTGCACAGCTGGGCGCTGATGGGCGCAAATATGGCATCACCGGCGAAGTGTTCGAGCCGGATCGCTGGCTTCACGATGGGGACAGGGTGACGGTGGGCGAGCTTGAGCTGGATGTGATCCATTGCCCGGGGCACACGCCGGGCCATGTGGTATTTTATCACGCTGCCTCACGCTTTGCGATTGTTGGCGATGTGATTTTTCAGGGTTCGATCGGGCGGACTGATTTTCCGCAGGGCAATCATCAGGATCTGATCGATTCTATTACGGGCAAGCTGTGGCCGCTGGGCAATGATGTGACTTTTAATCCCGGCCACGGCCCGGTCAGCACCTTTGGGCATGAACGGCAGACCAACGCCTATGTCAGTGATTATATTCTGAGTTGAGGGCCATCACTCGCCTGAGCGATGGCCCTCAATTCGATTACATCTGCCCGATCGCCACCAGCGCGGCGACTGCGGCCAGCCCAAGCTGGGTCAGCATGGTGGTCAGCGTGCCGATCATGCGGCCCTTGGCCAGGGCGGTTCCGTCCATGCCCAGCCCGTGCGCAACCCGGCCTAGCATATAGATTGCCGCCACGATCGGCAGCCACTGGCCGCCCTTGCCGGACAGCTCCAGCGCGGCGATCAGTGCCAGCACCCATGGCGTATTCTCGGCAAAATTAAGCTGTGCGCGCATCCGCCGTTCGAGCATTTCATTGCCCCCGTTGCCGATGCTCACGCCTGCCTTGGTGCGAATCTGGCCGCAGCGGATGCCGAGCCAGATATTGATAATTGCCGCTGCGGCGGCCGATGTAAGCGTGGTAGTAAGCAGCATTCTTATCTCCCCTGGTGTATTGCGCGGCATGGCTAGCCCGACGATGCTTGCAACGCACGTCAAATTCGCTATAGGCGCGCCTTCGCAGCCGCCGGATCGTACCAACCAGTACGGATCTAGCGCGGCCTTCATACGACGAACCGAATTTTCAGGAACAGGTGCCGCAATGGCTGTCCCCAAAAGAAAAACTTCCCCCTCACGCCGGGGTATGCGCCGCAGCCATGATGCGCTGTCGCCAGACGCATTCCATGAATGCTCGAACTGTGGTGAGCTGAAGCGTCCGCACAATCTGTGCGGGGCCTGCGGCCACTATAACGGGCGCGAGATTATCGCGGTCGGGCTCTAAGCCCTAAGAACTGGAAAACACGGGCATGAGCTTACCGCGTATCGCTGTTGATGCGATGGGCGGCGATGAAGGCGTGCGCGTGATGATCGAGGGCGCGGCGCTGGCTCGCCGCCGCCACGATCGCTTCAAATTCTTGCTGGTGGGCGATGAAGTGCGGATCAAGGCCGCGCTGGATAATCACCCCAATCTGCGCGAAGCGTCGGAAATCCTTCACGCCGATGATGTCGTCAGCGGTGATGAAAAGCCGACACAGGCCCTGCGCCGGGCCAAAACCACCTCGATGGGACTGGCGATCAATGCGGTGAAAACCGGCGATGCCGGGGCTGCGGTCAGCGCTGGCAACACCGGTGCACTGATGGCCATGGCCAAGCTGGCGCTGCGAACCATGCCTGGGATTGACCGGCCAGCGCTGGCCGCCCTCCTGCCGACGCTGGGAAAAAATGATCTCGTCATGCTGGACCTTGGGGCCAATACCGATTGCGATGCCCGCAATCTGGTGCAGTTTGCAATCATGGGTGCAGCCTATTCGCGGATAGTTACCGGGCTTGATTCGCCGCGGGTTCGTCTGCTCAATATCGGCTCCGAAGAAATGAAGGGCACCGAAGCGCTGCGCGATGCGGCCAGCCAGCTTAAGGCGGCAACCCAGCTGGCAATGAATTTCGACGGCTTTATCGAGGCGGACAAGCTGTCACGCGGGGATGTCGATGTGGTGGTAACCGATGGGTTTTCCGGCAATATTGCGCTGAAGGCACTTGAAGGCACCGCGCGCTTTGTCGCCGATCTGTTGCGCCGCAGCTTTGCCAGTTCGCTCCGTTCCAAGGTCGGCTTTCTGATCTCGCGGCCCGCGACCGAACTGCTCAAGCATCATCTCGATCCCAACAACCACAATGGCGCTGTATTCCTGGGCCTGAACGGGGTTGTGGTGAAAAGTCACGGCAGCGCCACGGCGCTGGGGGTTGCCAATGCGGTGGCGGTAACTGCCCGCTTGCTGGAAGAAAATCTGACAAATCGGATCATGGCGGATCTTGCCAGTATTGGTGAAGCCAGCCTGCGCCGCACGCCAGGGGCACCACAATGACCCGGCGCTCTGTGTTGATCGGGACCGGCTCGGCTCTGCCCAAACGCAGCGTCAGCAATGCTGAAATGGCCAAGCTGGTCGATACCAGCGACGAATGGATCGTTGAACGAACCGGCATCCGCAACCGCTATATTGCGGGCGAGGATGAGACGACTGGCACTCTTGCTACTGCGGCGGCGCGGGCTGCGCTGGAATCGGCTGGTGTCGAGGCCAGCACCATCGGGCTGATCGTGCTGGCCACTGCCACGCCAGATCAAACCTTCCCCGCCACCGCCACTCAGGTCCAGCATGCGCTGGGCTGCAACGGCGGAATTGCCTTTGATGTCGCGGCGGTATGCTCGGGCTTTCTGTATGCGCTGGGTGTGGCCGATTCGATGTTGCGAACCGGAATGGCCGACCGTGCGATGGTTATCGGGGCGGAAACCTTCAGCCGTATCCTTGATTGGGATGATCGCACCACCTGCGTATTGTTCGGCGATGGTGCCGGGGCGGTCGTCCTCGAAGCGCGTGATGTTATCGCCCCGGATGGCCCGGGGATCCTTGCGACCCGGCTCCATGCCGATGGTGCGCATGGCCCGCTGCTCTATGTCGATGGCGGTCCGTCCAGCACCGGAACGGTTGGTAAGGTCCGCATGAAGGGCCGCGAAGTGTTCCGCCATGCCGTGGTCAACCTTGCCGAAGTGCTTGGCGAAGTTCTTGAAGAGGCTGGTCTTTCTTCGGAAGATCTGGATTGGGTCGTGCCGCATCAGGCCAACCGGCGCATCCTGGATGCCACTGCAAAAAAGCTGGGTCTGCCAGTTGAAAAGGTGATCATCACGGTCGATCGCCACGCCAACACCTCTGCCGCATCGGTGCCGCTGGCGCTCGACACGGCGGTGCGCGATGGGCGCATCAAGCCGGGCGATCTGGTCATGCTCGAGGCGATGGGCGGCGGATTTACATGGGGTGCCAGCCTGCTGCGCATGTGACGTCCGACAGATTCGGCAAAGTGACTGTCATTCCATTGCAATCGCTCATTATTCAGTTATGCTACGAGTCGTAGGTCGCGCTTACAACTAGGGGAGGCTTTATGCGCTCCATGAATACGTTAACGCGCGCCGATCTGGCAGAAGCTATCAATCGCAAGCTGGGTCTTTCGCGCTCTGAATCTCTCGGCATGGTCGAAGCCATCATAGATCACATGTGTGGTGCCATGGCTGATGGTGAAAATGTCAAAATCTCAGGCTTTGGCACCTTCCTGTTGCGCGACAAGGCGCAGCGTGTGGGCCGTAACCCCAAAACCGGTGTTGAAGTGCCGATCACGCCGCGCCGCGTGCTGACTTTCCGGGCGAGCCAGATGCTCAAAGATCGGATCGTCAAAGGGTGAACGCCAGCGATCCCCTTGGCCAGTTTCACGATGGTAAGGCGGCTGATGCGCTGCGCACCATCGGCGAAGTGGCGAAGGCGCTTGGCATTCGCCAGCATGTGTTGCGCTATTGGGAAGAACAATTCCCGCAGCTCAAACCGCTCAAACGCAGCGGGGGGCGAAGATACTACCGGGCCGAAGATATCCGCCTGGTGGCCGAGATTGATCGGCTGGTTCACCGCGCAGGCTATACGCTGCGCGGGGCCCGACTGGCGCTGGAGGGAAATTCTCCGGTGCAAGCCGCTGCTCAGCAAGTCACCACCACAGCTCCAGTTCAAGTTGCAGTGGATATTCGCCAGCAATTGTCCGCAATCCGCAAACAGCTGGCCGCCGCGCTGGCTGAAGCCTGAACGGTACCCCCTACCCAGCAGGCCAAGCACCGCCTATGACCCGGCCATGAGATTGGCCGGATAGGTTTTGCGAAAAATGACTGACACTTACGATACTGATCTTGGCATGTTCGTTGGCACCAGCTGGCGGCTGGGTGAGGGGCGCGATACCCAGACTGTGGTCGATCCTTCGACCGGCGCGACAATCGCCGAAATCCCGCTGGCCAGTGAAGCCGATCTTGATGAAGCCTTGGCGACATCACAGCGTGCCTTTGCGGTTTGGCGCACCACCGATGCCGAAACGCGCTGTGCAATTCTGCGCCGCGCCGCTGCTTTAATGAGAGAGCGGACCGAGGCGATTGCCGCGCTGCTGACCCGCGAGCAGGGCAAGCCAATTGCCGAAGCGCGCGGCGAAGTGACCAGCAGCGCGCAGCTGTTTGAATGGTGCGGTGAAGAGGCCAAGCGGATCTATGGCCGGGTGCTGGTGCGGCCCACCGGCCAACGCAGCCTGGTCATCAAGCAGCCGGTAGGTCCGGTGGCCGCGTTCAGCCCGTGGAACTTCCCGGTTTATCTCATGGTCAAAAAGCTCGCCCCGGCCTTGGCCGCGGGTTGCTCGGTGATAGCCAAACCACCCGAGGAAACGCCGGGCTGCACCAGCGCGGTGATCCGCTGCCTGATCGATGCCGGATTGCCGGCTGGGGTCGTCCAGCTGGTTTATGGTGTGCCCGATATGGTCAGCCGGCATTTGCTCGCCTCGCCAGTGATCCGCAAGATCAGCTTCACCGGCTCGGTCCCGGTTGGCCGCCACCTGATGCATTTAGCCGCTGACGGCCTCAAGCGCGCGACGATGGAACTGGGCGGGCATGCCCCGGTGCTGGTGTTCGATGATTGCGATCTGGAAAAAACACTCGACATGGTGGTGCCGCAAAAGTTCCGCAATGCAGGCCAGGTCTGCGTCTCGCCGACGCGGTTTTACGTGCAAGAGGCGATTTACGATCGCTTTATCGAAGGGTTTGCCACCCGCACCCGCGCTGTCACAACCGGCAATGGCTTTGCCGCCGCGACCAGGATGGGTCCGCTTGCCAATGTGCGCCGCCCCGGCGCGATCGAGGCGCTGGTCGAGGATGCCCGCAAGGCTGGCGCGCGGGTATTGGCTGGCGGCGAGCGCGGTTCATCCGGGCCTGGTGAAAACGGTTTCTTCTTCCAGCCGACGCTGCTGGCCGATGTACCCGATAGTGCCGCAATCATGGCCAACGAACCGTTCGGCCCGGTCGCAGTTGCCGCGCCGTTTTCAACGCTTGACGATGCCATTGCCAAGGCCAACCGCCTGCCATACGGCCTTGCCGCCTTTGCCTTTACCGAGAATATGCGTCGGGCCAATTTGCTGGGCGATGCGATCGAAGCGGGGATGGTGGGGATCAACAGCTTTGCAATCAGCATGGCCGATGCGCCGTTTGGCGGGGTCAAGGATTCGGGCTTTGGCAGCGAAGGCGGGATCGAAGGGTTCGAAAGCTATCTCGTTACCAAGGCGATCCATCAGGCGTAGCTGGCGTTTCAGCCTAGCTGAAACGAAGGCGGCACCGGCCCGCTCCCCCTCCCGGTCACCCATAGGGTACTATCGTTGGGTGGCCGGGAGGGGGA
>JAYVKX010000045.1:0-2677 GCA_043768005.1 Novosphingobium sp.
CATGTCGGTGCCTTCGGCGCTCGCCCCGACCAGCAATACGGCGGGGAGGAACAGCTCGATATCGCGCAGCAGATTGCGGGCGATGACCATTTCGGCTGACAGATGGCCACCATCTCGCGCCGCGATACGGATGCCGACCAGCCGCTTGCCCGGCGTTGCCCCGCGCGGGCCCAGCTCAAAGAACAGGAAATAGGCGTTGCGAAACAGGAAGATCGCCGCGACCCACAGGATGAACAGGAAATCCAGCGCGTGACGGCCAGCGCCCTTCACGCTCTCCACCTCGAACCCCAGCCTGGCTGTTCCCCCCGCGATCAGGGCGATGCCGATGGTGGCCAGGAGCATCGCCAGCCCGATCAGGACCAGATCGATCATCAGCGCGCCAAACCGCGATCCCCGGCTGGCAAGCGTCACCGGCAGGGAAATCCCCTCCGGGGTCACCATCACGCGGTGCCGGTCGGCGCGGGCGGGTACGATGGCGCGGCTCATCGTGCTGCGGCTTCAGCCGACGCGGGGCGAAGCGCGAAGAAATAAACCAGCCAGAACATCAACATGAAGCTGCCAAGCGCCAGCCGCCCGAAACTATTGTCGATCAGCTGGCGGGCGAAGCCTTCCAGTATCGCCGCGATCACCAGCATCAGCACCACCCCTACCATGACCTGCGCCGCCCGCTGCCCGGCGGCGGCGGCAGCGGCGAGCACCGATTTTGCGCCCGGAAAGGCGATGGCCCGGCCGATATGCAGCCCCGCCGCGCCTGCCAGCAGGATCGCGAACAGTTCGGTCGTGCCGTGGACCGAAAGCCAGGCGATGAAGTCCAGCGTCAGCCCCTGGCCGTGGTACAGCCACAGCATCGCCCCCAGCGTGGCGGTGTTCTGGACCAGCAGCAGCAGCGAGGGGATGCCAAAGGCAAAACCCAGCGCGAAGGCCAGAATCGCGATCTGCGCATTATGGCTGAACAGATAGGCCGAAAAGGCCGAGAGGCTGTTCTGACCGCTATTGCCAAACAAAGTGCCATGCAGGACTTCGCGGCTGGCGCCAGGCACGCGGGTATCGACAAATTGTTGCGGTACCAGCGCGAAATACCATTCGGGATCATGCGCAACCAGCAGCCAGCCCACCAGGGTTCCCGCCACCATCACCGCCAGCGCAATCACTATATCCGCCCCGATGCCCTGAACCGCACGGCTCCATTCACCGCCAAGGAACCGCCGCAGCCACCCCGAAAGGCCCACGCGTGGCCCATAGACCAGAAACCAGGCGCGCTGGACCAGCCCTTCAAGATAGGCCAGCGTCGCTGCATCCAGCGAGGTTTCGCGCGCCACCGACAGGCTGGAGGCAACGGTGCGGTAAAGCACCGGCAGCGCCAGCACATCGGCGTCGGATAGTTTGCGAAAGCGCCCCGCCTCCATTCGCCGGACGATCGCCTCCAGCCGCTGCCAATCGCCTTCGCGCTGCTGACGGAACCGGTCAGAGCGCAGCGCGGCCGCCTCGATCGCAGCTTCCTGCGCCTGCGCCTTTGCGCCAAACAGCCCGAAAAGCGCCATCAGCCAATCGCTCCCTTGCGCTTGATCCGCAGATAAGCATCGATCACGCTGGGGCCGATCCGGTCATGCGCGGCCTCGATCACATCGACGCCCAAGGCGCGCAGCTTGCCCAGCACCAGCGCGCGCTGGCGCAGCAGGCTGTCGGCCGTCACCGCCATGGCCAGTGTTTGCAGATCTTGCGGGGCGGTGGTGGAGATTCCGTCCAGCTCCGCATCGTTCAGCGTCACAAACAGCACCAGATGCCGTTTCACCAGCCGCCCGATGCTCTCGATCATCAGCTCGGCACTGGTCGGATCGGTGAAATCGGAAAAGACCACGATCAGCGACCGGCGCTGGAGCCGCCCGGCCAGCGTGGCCAGCGCAAGGGTGAAATTGGGTTCCTGCGCGTGATAATCAAGCGCAGCGGCGGCTGATTGCAGCCGGTGAAATCCGCGCGTGTCGCCGATGAACGGGGTGGCAAGTTCCGGTCTTGCAGCAAAGCCGAACAGCGCCACCCGGTCTCCCCCTTTGAGCGCCACGTAAGCCGCCGTCAGCGCGGCAGACACCGCGCGATCGATCCGGGGCAGGCCCGCTACCGGCTCGCACATTGCTTGCCCGCAATCAAAGGCAAACACGATCTGGTTGTTGCGCTCTGCCTCATATTCCTTGGCATAGAGGTGCGAATGGCGGGCGCTGGCCTTCCAGTCGATCCTGCGGCGGTCCATCCCCGGCTGGTATTCCGCCAGCGCCTCAAACTGCGAACCCTCGCCGCGCATCCGCCGGGCGATCAGGCCAAATTGCGAATCGCGCAGGAACGCCTGAAACGTGGGAGAGCGCAGCGCAGCGATATTTGGCCAGACGCGCACGCTCGCCGCAACCGGCCGCGACATCTGCCGTGCGCCAAGGCCCAGCGGCCCGGTCCAGCGCAGCCACAATCGCTCCACCGCGCCAGTGCCGCGCCGTGTCGGGCGATAATGCAGCGCGCCCTGCCAACCTTCATCATCCGCACTTAACGCAAAACTGCCACGGCCACCTTCGAGCAGGCGCGGATCGGTGGCGAGCGAGGCCGTAACCGCGCGGGGCGTGCCGCCACTGAATGCGGCCCGGGCGTGGAAGTAACTCTCACCGCCAATCTCGCTGTCGGGCGGCATGGTCAA
>JAYVKX010000046.1:0-2126 GCA_043768005.1 Novosphingobium sp.
AAGGACTTGCGCGCTCATCTCACGCTCGGTCAGCCCGCCGGTCAGCTGGATCAGCCGGTCCGCCAGGGTCGACTTGCCATGGTCAATATGGGCGATAATCGAAAAATTACGGATCTTGGAGAGTTCGGTCATGGGCTTCTTTGCTAAGGACGGCGGTGATGCGCACCGCTGGCCCGTTAGCAGTGCGACGCGCGGCTGTCAGCAGCCCATTCAGGCAGCGCGGCTGGCCTTGCCTTTGGGAGTAGCCTGACCGAACTTGGGCAGCGAGAAACTGCTGCTTCCGCCGCCCATCTGGGCCGGTAATTGCATTCCAGGCGTCAGTGCGGTGATAGGCATACCGGCTGCGGCCAGAACATAGGGCGAAATCCGGTGCCTGGTGCATAGCCCGCCAGCGCCATCATCGACCAGGATAGTTTCAAATTCGAGCCCGAGAGTTGACCCTGCAGAGCGCCGCACCTTGGCAACTGTCAGCTGACCCTCGCCAAAATCGACCACAAACTGGGTTCCGTTCGGCACATCAAGCAGGCCCTCAATCATCGCTCCGTTGCAGGAAAGATTGCGCATGGTCACTTCATAACGGTGATCTTCGTGGATTACGCCGATCTTGCGCAATACGGTGCGGCGATCAGGGCGATATCGGCCCGGACCGCTGGGTTCGATCACCCATTCGCCGCTCGCCATCGCCTCAGCAACTTCGTCGAACGAGACAGCCCGCGAATAGATGAAGCCCTGGATCTGGCAGACATCCAGCTTGCGCATCACTTCCAGCTCGTCCTGGGCCTCGATCCCTTCGGCGGTGGTGTCCATATCCAGAGCTTTGGCCAGACTGACAATCGAAGTTATGATTGCGCTGTTGCGATTGCCAGGCTCAGTCACCCCGCGGATAAAGCCCTGATCGATCTTGATCTTGTCAAACGGTGCCTTGCGCAAATAGGCGAGCGAGGAATAGCCGGTACCGAAATCATCCAGCACCAGCCTGACACCAAGCCCTTTGAGCGCGGCGAACATATCATCGGTGGCGGCAATATCGGCCAGAAAGATCGATTCGGTCAGCTCAAGCTCAAGCCGGTCGGGCGCGATGCCCGAATTGGCCAGCGCCTGGGCAACAATAGTCGGGAAATCGGTGTTGCTGAACTGGGCGGGCGAAACATTTACCGCCACCCGGACGCTGCTGGGCAGCAGCACCGCCTCGTCACAGGCGCGGCGCAAGGCCCAATCGCCCAAGGCCGCGATCAAATTGCACTCTTCGGCAATCGGGATAAATACAGTCGGCGAAACCGGCCCAAGTTCCGGATGATCCCAGCGGATCAGCGCTTCCAGCGTGACCACCTTGTTGGTCTGCGCATTAACGATGGGCTGATAGGCCAGCCGGATCTGATCCTTTTGCAACGCATCGCGCAAATCCTCCTCGATCTGGCGGCGGCGTTCAGCCTCGCTGTGCAGTTCGCTTGAATAGAACCGGAACTGCCCTCGGCCTGCACCTTTAGAGGCATAGAGCGCCAGATCAGCACCGCGCACCAGATCGTCGCTGGTGACCCCATCATAGGGTGCGATGGCGATACCCACCGACGCGCCGATAATGCAGCGGCTGCCATCGATAGAATAGGGCTGAGAAATAATTGCGATGATCGATTTGGCGATTTCACCCAGCCGTCCGCGATCATCGATATCGGGCAGGATGATCTGAAATTCATCGCCGCCCAGCCGCCCGATTTCGCAGGTTTTTTCCAATACGCGCGGCAGACGCTGGGCCACTTGCTTAAGCAGCTCATCGCCCGCAGGATGACCCAGCGTATCGTTGACCTGTTTGAACCGATCGAGATCGATCATCATGATCGCACAGCTGCGCTTGGCGGACTTGTAGGCAGTCAGCGTTACGCCAAGCCGTGTTTCCATCCGGTGGCGGTTGGCAAGGCCGGTCAACGAATCATACATCGCCAAGCGTGAGGCATCGCGCTGGCTTTGGCGGGTTGCGGTAACATCGCTGCCATTGCCGCGATAACCGATGAATTCGCCGTCGGGATCAAACTGCGGGCGGCCCGAGATCGACCACCACACCTCTTGGCCATCAAGTGCGGCCCGCACTGAAAGATCGACGAAGGTTTTGCGGGTGCTGAGGATCAGTG
>JAYVKX010000047.1:0-3914 GCA_043768005.1 Novosphingobium sp.
TGAGCTTGATGCCTCGATTGCCCGCGCGATGGAGCTGCTGAGTGAGAGTTTTATCGCGGCGGCCGGCCCCGGCGGGCAGAACGTCAACAAGGTGGCGACTGCGGTGCAGCTGCGGCTGGATATTTACGGCCTGCGCCTCTCGCCCGAAGTTTTCGCCCGGTTGAAACTGCTCGCCGGAAGCCGGATGACCGCCAAGGGTGAGCTGGTGCTGACCGCGCGGCGGTTTCGCACGCAGGAAGCCAACCGCACCGATGCCCGGGTCCGGCTGACCGAACTGCTGACCGAGGCCTATGATCTGCCGCAAAAGCGTGCCAAATCGCGGCTCAACCGGATCGGCAAGTTCGCGCGGCTCGAAGGCAAGAAAAAACGCGGGACGGTGAAGGCCGGGCGCAGCAAGGTAAGCTTCGATTAAACTGCCGCGCTCGCGCTCATTACCTGGCGGCCATCGCCCGCGAACGCTCCCAATACGATATCTGCGCCCTCGCCGCGCATCACCAGATGCAGCGCCTCGCCGCAGATCGCCGGACTGAGCCCGCGAAACGCAAAGCTGATCAGCGCATTATCACCCAGCTGACGCTGCGCCAGATCGAGCAGCAATGTCGCCGTCAGCGGACCATGGACGACCAGCCCGCGATAGGCTTCGACGGCGCCGGCATAGGGCAAATCATAATGGATCCGGTGGCTGTTGAAGGTCAGCGCAGAAAAGCGGAACAGCAGTGGCGCGCTAGGCTGGATTTCGCGGTGGGCGTCCCAGCCTGCGCCATCAAACGGCGCATCCCCCAGCGGTGGTGGGGCGGGCGGGGCACCGGCGGGGGCCGATTCGCGATACACGATTGATTGGACCTCGCGCACCGCCACGCCCGCCTCGCCGCGGGTCACATGCTCCACCTCAACGAACACCAGCAGGCCCGATCCGCCTTGCTTTTCCGTCACCGAAGCCACGCGGGAACGGCGCGTCACCGCCTCACCCACGCGCAAAGGGGCCAGGAATTCAAGCTTGCTCGATGCCCACATCCGGCGCGGCAACAGCACGGGCGGCAGGAAGCTGTCCGGGCGATCATCGCGCAAGGGATGGCCGTCCGGGCCCAGCTGCGCCGTGGCGGCATCGGGGGTGCACAGGCACCAATGCAGCGCCTGCGGCACGGTGCCATCAGCTGCCGCCGTCCGATCGAGCGTGGCGAGCCAGCGCGTCACCAATTCCGGAGCGATCCGGTCAGCGCGGTACTCTTCCCGGCCAATCCAGGCAGCGTAGGCGCTCATGCCCGCTCGAATATCGCGGCGATGCCCTGCCCGCCGCCGATGCACATGGTTTCAAGGCCATATCTGCCGCCGCGCCGATGCAGTTCGCGGGTCAGATTGGCCAGTATCCGGCCTCCGGTTGCGCCGATCGGATGGCCGAGCGATATGCCCGAGCCATTGACGTTGAGGATTTCGTGACGGCTGTCGTCCGCGCTCCAGCCCCAGCCTTTGAGGCAGGACAGCACTTGCGGGGCGAAGGCTTCGTTGAGCTCGACCAGATCGATATCGCCCCAGCCCAGCCCGCTGCGGGCAAACAGCCGCTCCACCGCCGGGACCGGGCCGATCCCCATCCGCGAAGGATCGCAGCCCGCCGCCGCCCAGCTGTGGAACCAGGCGATCGGTTCAAGGCCAAGCTCGTCCAGCTTGTCCTCGGCCACCACCAGACAGGCCGCTGCGGCATCGTTTTGCTGGCTGGCATTGCCCGCCGTCACCACGCCGCCTTCCAATGGGCGCAGTTTGCCCAGCGATTCCGCCGTCGCATCGGCGCGGTAACCTTCGTCGTGAGCGAAATTCAGCGCATCGCCCTTTTTCTGGGGCACAGATACCGCCACCAGCTCATCCGCGAACAGCCCCTTGTCCCATGCCGCCGCAGCACGCTGGTGCGAGCGTGCGGCATAGGCATCGCAAGCCTCGCGGCTGATGGCGTAATCCTTGGCGAGATTCTCTGCCGTCTCGATCATGCCCGAGATCACCCCGAATCGCTCAACCGGTTGCGACATCACCCGGCCGCGGGTCAGCCGATCATGCAATGTGAGGTTCCCGGCGCGCACGCCTTTGCGGATATCGGTGGTGTAATGCTCGACATTAGACATACTCTCTACCCCGCCGGCCACGACCACATCCGAAACCCCGGTCTGAACCATCATCGCCGCATTGGCGATCGCCTGCAGCCCCGATCCGCAGCGGCGATCCAGCTGATAACCGGGAACTTCCAATGGCAGCCCTGCCAGCAACCACGACCAATGCGCGATGCACGGTGCCTCTCCATTGCCATAGCCTTGCGCAAAAACCACATCATCGACGCGGGCGGGATCGATTTTGGTGCGCTCGATCAGCGCTTTCAGCACCACCGCGCCAAGCTCGCCCGCGGTGAGCGAGGCGAGCGATCCGCCGAACTTGCCCACGGCGGTACGGATCGGGGCAACGATGGCAGCGCGGCGAAGTGTCATCAGAATCAGTCCTTAATTGGCAGTGCCGACAATACCGGCATCGATCAGCCGGGCAATCTCACCCGAGGTAAGCCCCAGCCTTTCGCCAAGCACCTGTTCGCTATGCGCACCCAGGCACGGCGCGGGCCGCGGCACTTTGCGGTCCAGCTGCGGCACGGTGGCAAAGGCTCCGGCGGCGGGATAGGCAAAGCCGCTGGGGTTATCAGAAGTGGCGGTGAACACCGGGTTGGCGGATACCAGCTGGGGATCCGCCAGCGCTTCGACCATGGTCCGGTAAGGCCCGTGGACCACGCCGTGGCTGTCCAGCAGCAGCGTCAGCGCGGCATGATCCAGCCGCGTTACCCGGGCTTCGATCAGCGCAAAAATCGTCGCACGATGGGTAAAGCGCAGGCCATCATCGCCCGCGAAATTGATGCCGCAATCCGCCTCGATCCGGGCCCGCGCGCCGCCCAGATCGAGCGCCTTCACCAGCCCCTGCCACTGCCGTTCATTAATCGCCACGATCATCAACCGCACGCCATCGCTGGTCACGAAATCACGGCCGATCGTGCCATAGACCGCATTGCCCAGCCGTTCGCGGTCATGCCCCTGGTAGAGCACTTCGGCGACCCGGCCGAGATTGGCGGCGCTGCCCATCGCCACATCGGTCAGTGGCAGGCGAACTTCGCCGCCCTCACCGGTCTGCTCGCGGCGGCGCACCGCAGCCAGCAGCGCAAAGGCGGCATAGGCCCCGGTGAGCAAATCCCAAGCGGGCAGCACATGGTTGACCGGCGCGGGATCATCGATCGGCCCGGTCAGCGCGGTATAGCCGACAGCGGCATTGGCGGTGTAATCCAGCGCCACCGAACCATCGGGCCAGCCCATCACGCGCACGGTAATCAGATCGGCCCGCCCGGACGCGATCTTGTCATGCGCCAGAAAGCCGCCTGCGGGCAGATTGGTGATGAGGTTGCCAACGTTGCGGGTCAGCGCGATCAGCAACTCGCGCCCCTCGGGCCGGGACAGATCCAGCGCCAAGCTCTGCTTGGCCCGGTTGAGGTTTTCCCATGACAGCGAATCACGGGCTTCGGTGATCGGCCAGCGACGGAAATCCTGCCCCCCGCCGATCTGATCCACCCGGATCACATCGGCGCCGAACTGGGCACAATACAGCCCCGCTGAGGGCGAGGCGACGAAGGACGAAACCTCGACTACGGAAAGGCCTGAGAGAATATCGTACATGGCCGGTTACGCCGCCGCCCATTCGCGCAGCATATGCTTGGCGATTTGAAGCTGAAGGATCTGGGTGGTGCCTTCATAGATCCGGTAGATCCGCGCATCGCGGAAAAACCGCTCGGCATCATATTCGGCAAGGTAGCCCGCCCCGCCATAGATCTGCACCACCCGATCGACCACCCGGCCGCACATTTCGGTGGCGAAGACTTTGGCGGCGGCGGCCTGACGCAG
>JAYVKX010000048.1:0-3504 GCA_043768005.1 Novosphingobium sp.
ATCGCGGCGCGGCGGTGCCGCTCAGGCCCAATGAATTCCGCCTGCTCACGCATTTCCTGAGCCATCCCGATCAGGTTTTCACCCGCACCAGCCTGATCGGCCAGATCGGCAAGCATGCCGACGCGATTGATGAACGCACGGTCGATGTCTGGGTTGGCCGCCTGCGCCGCGCGCTGCGCCTGCACAACGTTCCCGATCCGCTGCGCACCGTGCGCTCGCTGGGCTATGTGCTGGATTCGCTGCCCGGTTAGGCAGCTCCTGTTCCTTGCGCCTGTAAAATCGCGCGCGGGTTTGACTCGCCTCGCGCAGCAACAAGGATAGCGAACCGCCGGTCCGGATCTGCTAGGGCCGGAACCGGGTGGGGATTTCATGAGAGACACTATGGCGCGCAATATGTTTGCCGAGGCAATCGGCAGTTTCTTTCTGTTCGCCACGGTCATTGGCTCGGGCATCATGGCCGAGGCGCTGGCGGGCGGAAATCTTGCGGTGGCGCTGCTCGGGAATACTCTGGCGACCAGCGCCATGCTGTTTGTGCTGATTACCATGCTGGGGCCAATCTCGGGCGCGCATTTCAATCCTGCGGTGACGCTGGTCAGCGTGGTGCGGGGCGATTTGCGCTGGACGAAGCTTGCGGCCTATCTTCCAGTGCAGCTGATCGGCGGAATCTTGGGGGTCTGGGCGGCACATCTCATGTTCGGCCAGCCGGTGCTGCAATTCTCCGCCCATGCGCGCAGCGGGCAGGGACAATGGGCAGGGGAATTCATCGCAACTTTCGGCCTGATACTGACCATTGTGGGCACCGCACGAATGCGCCCGGCAGCTGTTCCGGCAAGTGTGGCGCTGTATATCGCCGCAGCCTATTGGTTCACCTCGTCAACCAGCTTTGCCAATCCGGCGATCACCATCGCCCGCTCGCTCAGCAATACATTCGCCGGGATTGCTCCGGGCGATGTTCCGGGCTTTATCCTGGCACAGCTCGCCGGGGCGCTTGCGGCGTGGGGCGCGGCCAGGCGGTTGTTTCCGGGGGAGTAACCGCCCACTCGCCCTGGAGCGCCAGTTCGGCAAGATTGCGATCGATCATCGCCGCCGGAACCGCGCGGCCAAAGTGATAGCCCTGCCCGTGATTGCAGCCCATCGTCTGGAGCAGCGCGGCGACTTCGGCACTTTCGATCCCTTCGGCCAAGATCGGCAGTTCCAGGCTGGCGGCCAGGCTCACGATCGCCTTGACGATCTTCACCCCTTCGGTATCCTCGCCCAGATTACGGATGAAGCTTTTGTCGATCTTGATCTTGTCAAACGGCAGGATGCGTAAATGATGCAGGCTGGAATAGCCGGTGCCGAAATCATCCAGCGCGATCTGCATACCCAGGTTCTTGAGCGATTCCATGGTTCGCCGCGCATTGACCTCATCCGCGATGATCGCATTCTCGGTAATCTCGATCGACAGGCGCTGCGGCGGAAAGCCGTGACGGACCAGCGTCTTGAGGATCTTTTCGCTGAGGAACGGATCCTTGAGCTGCACCGATGACAGGTTCATCGCGATGGTCAGCTTGGGATCCCAATCGCGGGCATCGCCGCAGGCTTTTTCAAGCAGCACCAGAAACAGCTCATTGATCAGCCCGCATTCCTCGGCAATCGGGATGAACAAATCGGGGCCGATCTGCACGCCATCGGTACGAATCCAGCGGGCGAGCATTTCAAAGCCGGTGACCGCACCGCTCTCCAGACAGACCAGCGGCTGATAGAACGGCTGAAATTCATCGTCACGGATCGATTGGCGCAGCTCCTGCTCTAGTTCGAACCGCTGCCGTGAACGATCATCCATCGCCTGCTCATAGCTGCGACACTGGTTGCCGCCGCCCTTCTTCGCACGGTACAGCGCCACATCGGCAGACCGGATCAGTGCATCGCCGTCCGCTGCATCCAGCGGATAGACCGCGATCCCGGCGCTCGCGCCGATGTGATGGACCAGCCCCTGATCGTTGAACGGCTCGGCCAGCGAATTGACGATCCGCCGCGCCAGCCGCCGGGGAGTGCGATCGTTCAGGCTGGTCAGCTTGATCACTACCGCCAGCTCATCCCCGCCCAGCCGATAGGCGATTTCGCGCGAGCCCAGCAAGAATTGCAACCGGTCACCCACCAGCCGCAGCAGCCGGTCCCCCGCCAGATGGCCATGCAGATCATTGACCGCCTTGAACCGATCAAGATCAAGCAGCACCAGCGCCAGCGGTTCGCCGCCCTTGGCCGAGCTGATCCCCGACAGTCGCTCGTTAAGCGCGCGGCGATTGAACAATCCGGTCAACGGATCATGATAGGCCAGCTTGTGGAACCGCTGTTCGGCCGTATCGCGGGCTGAATTGGCAATCCGCAATTCACGGTAACGCCGCCAGGTAAAAATCGCCGCGCCGATCGCCGCCAGCTGCCCCCCCAGGATCAGCGAATCGATTTCATAATCGGGATTGACTGCGAGCCAGGCGATAAAGCGATCGCAGGTGCCCGTCCGCTGGATCACCAGCCAGATAATCGCCGCCAATGACATGATAACGAACAGCTCGCCCAGCGCCCGCCAATGGCGCGACAAAGCGCGCAGCAACTCTGCGCGTCCTGACTGAAATTGTTGAATCCGGCGAATAATCAAGTGTGGCTACCTCTGGTCTCCCGCCACCTGACCTACGCATAAAACCTTAACCGGCTGTTCGAAGTGAAGCTTGCTATTTCCCTACCAACCACACGGACGATGGTTTCTGCGCGCGGTGCCATCTGTGCAAAATTGTCGCCAATACGCCTGTTTTTGCCTGCTCCCTGCTTGCCCCGGCGGGCCGCTGACGGCATAGGCACGGGCGACGCTTACCTCCCCCTTCTGTGAAGGGCATCAGATGAAGGCCAGCACACCATGAAAGTCCGCGTTTCCGTCAGCCTCAAAAATGGCGTGCTCGACCCGCAAGGCCGCGCCATCCATCATGCGCTTGAGGGGCTTGGGTTTGGCGGTGTCACGGATGTTCGCGCAGGCCGGATGATCGAGCTGGAAGTGGATGAAACCGTCACCGACGCGGCGCTGGACGAGATGGCCCGCAAGCTGCTCGCCAATCTGGTGATCGAGAATTACCGGATCGAAAGGATCGCTGAATGACCGGCTTTCGCTCCGCCGTAATCACCTTCCCCGGCTCCAACTGTGACCGGGACATGGCCGATGCGCTGGAGAAGGTTTCGGGCACCGCCCCGCACCGCGTCTGGCACGGCGATGCGCAGCTCCCGCAAGGGCTCGATTTCATCGCTCTGCCCGGCGGCTTTTCCTATGGCGATTATTTGCGCTCCGGCGCGATGGCTGCCCGCTCACCGATCATGCAGGCGGTGGTTGAAGCGGCGAGCCGCGGTGTGCCGGTGCTGGGGGTCTGCAACGGGTTTCAGGTGCTGACCGAAGCGGGGCTGCTGCCCGGCGCGCTGATGCGCAATGCCGGGATCCGCTTTGTCTGCCGCGAAGTGACGCTGACAGTCGAAAACAGC
>JAYVKX010000049.1:0-3473 GCA_043768005.1 Novosphingobium sp.
ATCACTACCTCAGCGTCGAACCAGCCTTCACGCCGCATCATCGCCTCGATCAGGAAGCCGGTTTTGAACAGCGGGCCGAAGATCATCCGCTGCGCCTCACGCGCGGGTTCATGCTCAGGATCGGCAGCGAGGCGGCTGTACTGGTTGTAAATCTGGCTCATCGGCTGGCGGTGGGCCGCACTATCGCTGAACCCGCCGGCAGAGATATTCACCGGCAGCACATCGAGATGCGTCGCCATCGGCAGATAGCCATAGACCCGCTCACCCACCGCGATCTCGGGATGGTTCGAGGCTTCGACCACAGCGTGTCCCCACATTGGCACCACACCCCATTCGCCCTCGCCCGGAAAGAAATTCCAATAGCCAAACGCATCGCCGACCACCGCATAGGTGACGTTGTTGGCGGTCACTGCAAAACATTCGATCCGCAGCCGGATGGCATTTTCGGCAAGGGCGGGCAGATCACGCGATATCAGCCGGGTTTCGGCGATGTTGTTGCGGACTACCTGGACGGTCTGGATCATTTCTCTCTCCTAGAAACGCAAATGGGCGTGCAACATCCACACGCCCATTCAACCAAGATCGTGCCACAAGGTAAAGCGCCCTTACACCCGCATCGGCATAAGCACATATAGCGCTGGCGATTTCTCGTCCTGACGGATCAGCGTCGGGGCACCGGCATCGGCTAGGTGCAGTTCCACGGTATCTCCGTCGATCTGGGCGAGGATGTCTTTCAAATAGTTGGCGTTGAAGCCGATCTCAAACCCGCTTGATTTGTAATCCGCCGGTACTTCTTCGGCCGCAGTGCCATTGTCGGGCGAGGTGACCGACAGCGTCACCTTGTCCATTTCCAGCGCCATCTTTACCGCGCGGGTCTTTTCCGTGGCGATGGTGGCAACCCGGTCCACGCCTTCGTAGAAGCTTTTGGGATCAAGCCGCAGCAGCTTGTCATTCCCGGTCGGGATCACCCGGCTATAATCGGGGAAAGTGCCATCGATCAGCTTGCTGGTCAGCACTACGCCATGCTCGCCGCCCAGCGTGAAGCGGATCTTGCTGGCGGACAGATCGATCAGCACATTGGTATCGAGCGCTTCTTCCAGCAGCTTGCGCAGTTCAGCGACGCATTTACGCGGCACGATCACATCGGGCATGCCCTCTGCCCCATCGGGCCGGGCCAGCGTATAGCGGGCCAGGCGGTGACCATCGGTGGCCGCAGCCTTCAGCGTCGGCTGGTCTTCGTCCGACACATGCAGGAAAATTCCGTTGAGGTAATAGCGAGTTTCCTCGGTGCTGATCGCAAAGCGGGTGCGATCGACCATCTGGGCCAGCGTGGCCGCCGAAAGCTCAAAACTGGTGGGCAGATCGCCCTCGACGATCATCGGGAAATCATCGCGCGGCAGCGTTGGCAGCGAGAAGCGGCTGCGTCCGGCCTTGACCGTCATCCGGTTATCGGCGGTTTCCAGGCTGACCTGGCTGCCATCGGGCAGCTTGCGGGCAATATCGAACAGCAGATGCGCCGAAACGGTGATCGCGCCCGCGCCTTCCACCGAAACCGCGCTCATGGTTTCCACCACTTGCAAATCAAGGTCGGTCGCCATGATCCGCACAGTGCCATCGGCCGCAGCCTCGATCAGCACGTTCGAGAGGATCGGGATCGTGTTGCGCCGTTCAACGACCGACTGGACGTGAGACAGGCAGCGCAGCAGCGTTGCGCGTTCGATTGTGGCCTTCATGGTCGTCTCGTGTCCCGTCCTCGTTATACCAAGGCTTTTGCCCCACGATTGACGCAGCGCCGGAATCGGCAGCGCGCCGTCAATTCGGACCATCTTCCTTAACGTGGCGACTGCAAGCGGCAAGCGGCAAGCGTCTGATACAGGGCGAATCTGGGGATAATTCAGTGGGTGAGTGCCGGTCTTTGGAATTCCAGCCTCAGCTCATCATCGCCATGCCGCCGTTTACATGCAGGGTCTGGCCAGTGATATAGCCTGCTTCCCGGCTGGCGAGATAGGCAACCGCCGCGCCAATATCCTCACCCTCGCCCATCCGGCCCATCGGGATCCGGGCGTTGAGGGCCTCCTTCTGGGCATCGGGAAGAATTTCAGTCATCGCGGTGCGGATGAAACCGGGGGCGACGCAGTTCACGGTGATCCCGCGGGTGGCGAGTTCCTGCCCGAGCGACTTGGACATGGCGACCAGCCCGCCCTTGGCCGCGGCATAATTGATCTGCCCCGGATTACCTGTGGCTCCCACGACGCTGGTGATGGTGATGATCCGGCCAAACCGGGCCTTCATCATCGGCTTGGAAGCGGCGCGCATCAGGCGGAATGCGGCTTCAAGGTTGATCCGGATCACCGCATCCCATTCCTCGTCCTTCATCCGCATGGCGAGGTTGTCGCGGGTAATCCCGGCATTATTGACCAGAATATCCAGCTTGCCCAGCGTATCGACCGCCGCCGGGACCAACTTCTCAACGTCCTCCGCATTGGAAAGATCGCAGGTGATCGCAACATGATCGACCTTCTGGTGATGGTGGGGCGAATGTTCATCCAGCTCATCGCGAAAGCTGCGCAGTTTTGAGGCATTTGATCCGGACAGCGCCAGCCGGGCGCCTTGCGCGGCCAGACTGCGGGCAATGGCCGAGCCAATCCCGCCCGAAGCGCCGGTGACGAGGGCGGTCATTCCAGTCAGGTCAAACATGCTCACAGCTCCTTCGCCAGTGCTTCGATATCGGCCATGCTGACAACGCTGGTCACAGACACATCGGCTACGGTCCGCCCGATCATCGGGCCGAGGACTTTGCCGCCCAGTTCGGCGAAACTCTCCACCCCGGCATCCTGCATCGCAATCACGCTTTCGCGCCAGCGGACGCGGCCGCAGACTTGTTCGACCAGCAGGCGCTGCACTTCGCCCGGATCACTCACCACGGCGGCGGTAACATTGGCGTAAAGCGGCAGGCACAGCGCGGCGGGCGGGGTTTTGCCCAACGCATCGGCCATGGCATCGGCAGCACCCTGCATCAGCGGGCAGTGGAACGGGGCGGAGACGGGCAGCAGCACGCCGCGCTTGATCTCGAAGTCTTTGACCAGCGCAATCGCCCGTTCGATCGCGCCCCTGTGGCCAGATAGAACGACCTGCCCTGGATCATTGTCATTGGCGACGGTGCAGACCTCACCTTTAGCGGCAGCATCGGCCAACCGTGTGGCCTTGTCGATATCCGCCCCCAGCAGCGCGCACATTGCGCCCACACCGACCGGCACCGCTGCCTGCATTGCCTGGCCGCGCAATTTGAGCAGCCTGGCCGTATCCGCCAGCGAGAAGGCACCTGTTGCACAGAGCGCGGTATATTCTCCCAGGCTGTGTCCAGCGACGAAATCGCCCTTGTCGGTCAGGCTGATCCCGCCTTCCTGCTCCAGCACGCGCAGCACCGCGATGGCATGGGCCATGATCGCTGGTTGCGCATTCTCGGTTAGCAA
>JAYVKX010000050.1:0-5586 GCA_043768005.1 Novosphingobium sp.
AGCGTCGCGGCCTCGCTCTCCACCGCGCCGGTCAGCGGATAGCAGCCCAGCGTGCGGAAACGAATCGAGCGTTCCACCGGAACCTCACCCGGCTCCAGCGGGAAGCGATCATCATCGACCATCAGCAACATCCCGTCACGCTCCACCGTCGGGCGTTTGGCCGCGAAATAGAGCGGGACGATCGGAATATCGTTCAGGTGGATATATTGCCACACATCCAGCTCGGTCCAGTTGGAGATCGGGAACACCCGGATGCTCTCGCCCTTGGCCTTGCGCGCATTATACAGGTTCCACAGCTCGGGCCGCTGGTTCTTGGGATCCCAGCCGTGGCTGGCAGTGCGGAACGAGAAAATCCGCTCTTTGGCCCGGGCTTTTTCCTCATCGCGTCGCGCACCGCCAAAGGCTGCGTCAAACCCGTATTGGTCGAGTGCCTGCTTGAGCCCTTCGGTCTTCCACAGATCGGTATGAAGCGCGCCGTGATCGAATGGGTTGATCCCGCGTTCAATGCATTCAGGGTTCTGGTAGACCAGCAATTCCATGCCGGACTCCTGAGCCATCTGCGCGCGCAGCGCATACATATCGCGGAACTTCCACGTCGTATCGACATGGAGCAGCGGGAACGGCGGCGGCGCGGGATAGAACGCCAGCCTCGCCAGATGCAGCATCACCGCGCTGTCCTTGCCCACCGAATAGAGCATTACCGGACGCTCCGCCTCGGCCACAACCTCGCGCAGGATGTGGATGGCTTCGGCTTCAAGCCGCTGAAGATGGGTCAGGATCATGGTCATGGGCTACTTGGCTGTTGCGCTGCCTTCCCTATCGCCCGGCCGGTATGAAGGCGACCATAGCATTTCCTCGCGCCAGGCAAGCAGGACTGTTCATAAATCCGCAATCAGCTGCAGTGGCAGGTAGTGTGCTCACGAAACCTGATCGCGCCCGCGCTCCATCACCGCCATGCGCCGCTGTTCAACCTCGCCCGCGCTGACCTGGCTGTTCGCGGCTGAGGATCGTTGTTGCTCCAGCGCCATGCCCTGGCCGAATGACAAGGCAAAGCCATCATCGATCAGCTGCTTGTAGGCCGCGATCATCCCGGGATCGGCGGTGGCAATATCGGCGGCAAGCTGCTTGGCCACCCCAATCAGCGCATCGGCCGCGACCACCCGGTTGACCAGCCCCCAGGCGCAGGCGGTCTGCGCATCGAGGAAATTGCCCGAGAGCGACAGCTCTTTGGCGCGGGACACGCCGATCATCCGCGACAGCTTTTGCGAAAGCCCCCAGCCCGGCATGATCCCGACCCTTGCGTGGGTATCGGCGAACCGCGCGTTTTCAGAAGCGATCAGGATATCGCAGGCCAGCGCCACTTCGAAGCCGCCGGTGATCGCCACCCCGTTGATCGCGCCGATCACCGGCTTGCGGCATTGCTCGATCGCCTTGACCGGATTGGACAGCGCATCTTCGGCATTGGCGGCGCCAAGATTAGAGGTCGCCTCGCCCAGCTCTTTAAGGTCGAGCCCGGCGGTGAAAGCACGGGTTCCAGCGCCGGTCAAAACCACCGCGCGGATCCGCGCTTCGCCGTCCAGTTCATGCATCACCTGCGCCAATTGGGCGCGCATCCCGCGCGACAGGGCATTCATCGCCTCGGGGCGGTTAAGCGTAACCACAGCCACCGGGCCATCGCGTTCGACAGTGACCAGCATTGCAACTTCTCCTACTTGAATTCAGCGTTTTCGCGGATTGTGGCCCATTGCCGGCCATCATGGCCGAACAAGATCCGGGTGCCACCCGCGCGCGCCTTGGCCAGCCGTTCAAAGGTCAGCAAGCCTTGCTCCAGATCGGTCGTCGCCTTGGGCAGCACCATCACATCAAGATTGCGTTCGGTATAGCAGCAGTCCCCCGCCAGCAGCACTTCGCCCTTGGCCAGCTTGACGATCACGCTTTGATGGCCGGGCGTATGGCCATAGGTTGGCACCACCCGCACCGTACCATCGCCAAACAGATCCAGCTCGCCATCAATGGCGCGGATCGGCTGGCCGGTATCGAAATCCACCGCCTCGTAAGTGCCCGCTTCTGGATTGTGGCGGGCAGTCTCCAGCTCGCGCCGCTGGACGATTACCGTGGCATTGGGCAGATGCGAATTGCCGCCGCAGTGATCGATATGCAGGTGCGAATTGATCACATAATCGATGCTGGCCGGATCGATATCGATCGCGCGCAGCCGAGCCGCGATATCCATGCCTTCAAACCACTGCAGCCCGAATTTATCGGCGGGCAGCGCATTTTCCAGATCGCGGCGATAGCGCAGCCCCATGCCTGTATCGAACAGCGCCCGGCCCCCGGGATGATCGATCAGGAACGATGGCACCGGTCCGCGCAGATAGTCGCCCTCGTCGCTCTCGACGAAATAGCCGGGGCGGCACTGAAACCAGCCGCAGTTGAAGGCATAGAGGCGCAGCGTATCGGTCACAGTCTAACTCGCGCACTTTGCCCATCATCGATCCGGATCACCGCACCGGTCACGCATTCGCTGGCCGGGGCGACCAGATAAAGCAGCGTGGAATCCATCTGCGCTGGCACCGGCACGCGCTTATGCGGCAGATGTTCGGCAGGATTGCCGCCCATCCGTTCAAACATCCCATCGGTCATTTCGCTGACGAACATCCCCGGGCAGATCGCGTTGACGTTGATATTATAATGCGCCCATTCCACCGAAAGCGCCTCGGTCATCCGGGCAATCGCGGTTTTGGTGATCGCGTAAAGCGCGGCGCCGCCGCCGTCATAGCGGTAATGCGCGACCGAACTGATGTTGACCATCCGCCCAGGCAGCTTGGCCGCGATCAGCCGCCGTGCAACTTCACACGACAGGATATATGGCCCGCGCAGATTGACCCCGATCACCTGATCGATCAGCTCAACCGGCATTTTGTGGGCTCGCTGCGCATCGGGCATTCCGGCGTTATTGATCAGGATATCAACCGTGCCAAAGGCCGCTTCGGCAGCAGCCACCGCCGCGATAATTGATCCGGCATCAGTCGCGTCCATCTGCACGGCCAAGGCCGCTCCGCCCGCCTCCATGATCTCGTCGGCCAGCGCCTCCAGCCGGTCCTTGCGGCGGGCACACAGCGCAACCTTGGCACCGGATGCAGCTAGCACCCGGGCAAACCTTGCGCCAAGCCCGGAGGAGGCCCCGGTGACCAGCGCGACCCGGCCCGAAAGGTCGGCGGAATTGTTGGGAAGCGGATAATCACGCATGATCGGTTCCCTCCAGTGCCGCTTCTTCGACATCGCGCAGCCGCTCCTTGCCGAACCACATTTCCTGCCCGATGAAGAAGGTCGGCGATCCAAATGCGCCGCGCTCAACTGCGCTGGCAGTGTTGGCCGCCAGCCGCTGCTTGGTGGCGTCATCGGTCGCGCCCGCAGCCAGCGCATCCGCAGGCAGGCCAGCGGCAATCATCGCGCGGTGCCACACATCGGGCAGATCAAGCTTGAGGCCCTGCTCCCACATTCCGGCGAATATCGCCTCATTGTAAGCGGCGGCCAGTCCCAGCCGCTCGGCCGCCACCGCACCGCGCATGATCATCAGCGTGTTGACCGGGAAATGCGGGTTCATTGTATAGCGGGTGACGGCGTATCTCGCCCTGAAGCGCTGAATTTCCAGCCGGTCATAAGCGACCTTCGCGCCAATGTGGCCATAGGCCATCCTCGGGGATTGATTGCCGATCGCCTTGAATATCCCGCCCAGCAGTACCGGGACATAAGCGAACTTCACCGCCCCGCGCGCCTCGACTTCAGGGATCGCCCGGTGGACGAGATAGGCATTGGGACTGCCAAAATCGAACAGGAAGTCAGCGCTCTGGGTCATCACCAAGCCTCTCCAAAAGGGCGGATTTCCTGCTCGAACGTCCAGGCGGAACGCGGCTGGCCAAACAGCGTCCAATAGGTTTCGGCCACCGCTGCGGGGGGCATCAGGCGGTCAGGATCAAGCTGGGCCAGCGCTTCGGCGCCCTCACGCTCGGCGATCCGGTTGCGGACCCAGGCGGTGTCCACCCCTGCATCGATCACCAGATGCGCCACGTGGATCCCCTGTGGCCATAGCTCGCGTGCGGAAGATTGTGCGGCCGCGCGCAAGCCCGATTTGGCCGAAGCAAAGGCTGAAAAGCCCGGATTTCCGCGCATTCCTGCGGTTGCGCCAGTGACAAATATCTTGCCCACCCCGCGCGGCAGCATGATCCGCGCCGCCTCGCGCATCGTGACAAAACCGGCAAAGCAGGCCATTTCCCAGACCTTGCGAAACACCCGGTCAGTCGTCTCGGTCAGCGGGAAGGTTACATTCGCGCCGACATTGAAGATCACCAGGGCAAGCGGCGCAATGGCCTCGGCCTCGGCCAGAAAGGCGGCGACATCCTCGCTCACCCGGGCATCAAGTGATCGGCCGGTTACGCCATCGCCCAGCAGCGGGGCGAGCTTCTCCCCATCCCGCCGTCCGGCGTGGACCGCAAAACCCT
Source organism: Novosphingobium sp. (assembly GCA_043768005.1). Lineage (GTDB taxonomy): Bacteria > Pseudomonadota > Alphaproteobacteria > Sphingomonadales > Sphingomonadaceae > Novosphingobium. The sequence goes on from JAYVKX010000050.1 coordinate 4,503, forward strand.
CGGCAGCGAACTTGCGAACGATCGCTGAACCGATGTGATCGCCCGCGCCGATCACTGCCACCGATCCCTGCATCACCCGCCTCCTCTTCAATTCAAGCTTGTCGCAAACGAAACGCTCATCCACAGTCTGCCTTCAGTTTCCTTTTGGTACCTTTGCCGGTGCCGATGTCCAACACTTCATCATTCGGAGAAAGCTCATGGATCTTGAATTCAGCCCCGAGGAACTCGCCTTCCAACAGGAAGTCCGCAGCTTCATCGCCGAAAATTACCCTACGGAATTAAGGGGCAAACAGGACGAGGGCGACGAGCTGGCCAAGGATGATTTCCTGTCCTGGCACCGTGTTCTGCACCAGAAAGGCTGGGTCGCCCCTGCTTGGCCGGTCGAATATGGTGGCACCGGCTGGACCGCGACTCAGAAGTATATCTGGTCCGAAGAAACCGCTGCAGCCGATTGTATCCGGCTGATGCCGTTCGGATTGGCGATGGTTGGCCCGGTTATCTACACTTTTGGTACACCCGAACAGAAAGCCAATTATCTCCCCCGGATCCTGTCGGGTGAGGATTGGTGGTGCCAGGGCTACTCGGAGCCGGGCTCAGGCTCCGACCTTGCCTCGCTCCGCACCAAGGCCGTGCAGGACGGCAGCGATTATATCGTCAACGGCCAGAAAACCTGGACCACGATGGCCCAACACGCCGATTGGGGGTTCTTCCTGGTTCGCACCAATGCCGAGGGCAAGCAGCAGGAAGGGATCAGCTTCCTGCTGATCGACATGAAGACGCCAGGGATCACCGTGCGGCCGATCATCACGCTCGGCGGCGAACACGAAGTCAACGAGGTGTGGCTGGAGGACGTGCGCGTTCCTATCGCCAACCGCATCTATGAAGAGAACAAGGGCTGGACCTGCGCCAAGTTCCTCCTCGCCCATGAACGCACTGGCATCGCCGGGGTGGCCGGATCCAAGCGCGGCGTCGACAAGGTCAAGGCGATCGCCCGGACCGAGCTGGACGGGGATAAACCCTTGATCGCCAACCCGTTCTTCAAGCGCAAGATCGCCGAGCTGGAAATGGATCTGACCGCGCTGGA
>JAYVKX010000051.1:0-4424 GCA_043768005.1 Novosphingobium sp.
GCAAAAACCGCCGGAACACGGGCCGGGATCAGCTGACGGCGGCTTTGCGCGAGAAAGCCCGGCAGCGCCTCCATCCGCGCGGTGGCGCTGTTGAGCCGCGCTGCCCACGGAGCAAAATCGCGCGCGGCAAGGCTATAGAGCGATCCGGCGGCAATATCGTTATAGGCCTGCGCATTCCACGCCCAATCCTGCAGTGCCTCGCTTTGCCACAACCGATAGCGCAGCTCATTGCCAAGCAGCGCGAAATCCACCTGATTGTCTCGCGATAGGGTGGCCGGCTTGAGCTGCGCCAGCGCCGCCAGAATAGAGCGCCATTCCGTACCTCGCGCCGCGCGGCCTGCCGCGCTGACATCGGGCAGTTGCCCATCATAGCGGTGCTCACCCAGCAAAGTCGCATCAACCGGTGAAAGGCGCGTCGCCGAAGCGATAAAGCGCGCGGCAAGCGCGGCAAAGCGCGCATCAGCGCGCGGTGCCGCGGCAGGTGCGCTATGGGCTGCAGGCCGCGCGGCAGCGGGCGCTGCACCCAGAACGAAAGCGAGCGCCGCCAGTGAAGCTGCTGCAAACGGCTTGATCATGAAATTACCCCTCGGGAACGGTGACATGTGGCCAAGCTAGCGCCGGTTCACCCGGCAGTCGATGGCGAAGCAGCGATTGGCGCAGCAGGGGCAAAGCTGCGCGCCAGCACCAGCCCCGCGCCAACCAGCACCATCCCGACCCCATCCAGCGGGGACAGCACTTCGCCAAACACCGCCCAGCCGACCACCACCGAAACGATCGGCTGGGACAGCAGTACAAGACCGATCACCATCGGCGGAAAATGCTTCAACGCAAACACCAGCAGCCCTTGCCCGATCACCTGGCTGGTAATCGCCAGCGTAATCACCACCCACCATTGCTGCGGCCAGACCGGCTCTCCCAGCAGTAGCGCCAGCCCCAGCAGCACGGGCGCTCCGGCCAGGGTTGACCAGACACACAGCGTCCAGCTGCCAAGGCTGGTCCGCGCGTCCTGCAGCAGCAGGATGTAGAAGGCATAGAGAAACCCCGCGAGCACGCAGAACAGATCACCGACCATGGTCGAATGATCGATCGCGAACGATCGGCCCAGCAGGATCACCGAACCCAGGATCGCCACGGCAAAGGCCAGCGCCTCGTTCCAGCGCGGCGCGCGGGCCAGCGCGATCAAGCCCCAGACCATCAGTATGATGCTGCCCGAATTGCCAAACAAGGTGGCGTTGCCAAGCCGGGTCAGCCCGATCCCGATATGCCAGGCGGCCAGATCGAGCGCGAAAAACACCCCGGCCCCGGCAATTGCGATCCAGGTCCGGCGGGAAAAACCGGTCAGCGGCTGGTGATTGGCGCGGGCCAGCAGGATCAGGAACGGCACCGCCAGCAACAGCCGCCAGAACCCGGCCGAAACTGGCCCCGTATCGGCCAGCCGCACCCACCATGAACCCAGTGCCAGCGCGACATTGCCGCCAATCAGCGCCGCAAAATGCAACACGCTCCATCCCCCGCGCGGCTGCGCCATTGCTCTGGTTGCATTCGCCATACTCTTGCCTTAGCCGCAGGAACAAGATTGCAAAACGAAATTGAAGTCCGAAAATTACAGTGAGGTTCCCGCGTGCAGAAAGAACTGTTCCAGCCGATCAAGCTTGGCGCGATTGAAGCGCCCAACCGCATCCTGATGGCCCCGCTTACCCGCGGGCGGTCTGATCCAGGCTCGGTGCCGAACGCGATGATGGCCGAATATTACCGGCAGCGCGCCGGCGCTGGCCTGATCATCAGCGAAGCCACCGGAATCAGCGTTGAAGGGCTGGGCTGGCCAGCAGCGCCCGGGATCTGGAACGATGCCCAGGTTGAAGGGTGGAAACTGGTCACCGAAGCGGTGCATACTGCGGGCGGGCAGATCATCATGCAGCTGTGGCATATGGGCCGCCTGGTTCACCCCGATTTCCTTGGCGGAAGCCCGGGCGTATCAGCTTCGGCCACCACCGCGCCGGATCACGCCCATACCCCCACTGGCCGCAAACCGAATGAGCAGGCCCGCGCGCTGACAATCACAGAGATTGCCCGCGTGGTCGATGATTACGGCCGCGCGGCGCAAAACGCCAAGGCCGCCGGGTTTGACGGGGTGCAGCTGCACAGCGCCAATGGCTATCTGGTCGATCAGTTTCTGCGCGACAATTCCAACCTGCGCGAGGATGAATATGGCGGCTCGCCCCAGAACCGCACCCGTTTCATGCGCGAGGTACTGGAGCGGCTGATCACGGTGTGGGGCAAGGACCGCGTCTCGATCCGCTTGTCGCCCAATGGCGAGTCGCAAGGCTGCAATGATAGCGATCCAGCCAGCCTGTTTGGCGAGGCGGCACGCGTGCTTGAACAGCTGGGCATCAGCTTTGTCGAACTGCGCGAACCGGGCCCGGAGGGAAGTTTTGGCCGCACCGATGTGCCCAGACAAAGTCCGCTGATCCGCAAAATTTATTCCGGCCCGCTGATCCTCAACAGCGATTATTCCGCTGAAACTGCGGCTGCAGCTGTGGCTTCGGGCGAATGCGATGCGATCAGCTTCGGGCGGCCCTTCATCTCCAACCCCGATCTGGATGAACGCATCAGGACCGGCGCGGAATGGGCACCCAATGTCGATGTTCCCAAAAGCTGGTATCTGCCGGGGCCACAGGGTTATATCGATTACCCGGCGCTCCAGCTGGCCTGAAGGAAACCCCCAATGATGGCGCAGCGATCATGGCTATTCGTTCCCGGCGATAGCGACAAGAAGCTGGGCAAGGCGGCTGGCACCGGGGCCGATGTAATCATCATCGATCTGGAGGATTCGGTCGCCGCTGCCACCAAGGCGCTCGCCCGCGAAAAAACGCGCGAATGGCTGGTGGCGCACCGGCTGCAGATAACCGAGCTGCGCGATCAGGGCGAGCGTCGCGGCGAGCGTCAGGGTCGCTGGGTGCGGATCAATGCGCTCGACACCCGGATGTGGCAGGATGATCTGATCGCGATCATGCCCGGCGCGCCCGATGGGATCATGCTGCCAAAGTCTGCCGGGCCCGAATCGGTCCAGCAGCTTGCCGCCGAGCTGTATGAGCTGGAACAGCGCCACCAGATCACCCCCGGCTCAACCCGGATCATGCCCTTGGTGAGCGAGACTGCGGCGGCAGCAATAAATATCGGGGCCTATGCCGCCGTCCCGATGCCGCGCCTGTCGGGGCTGACCTGGGGGGCAGAGGATCTTTCGGCCGCAATCGGCGCTACCCGCAAGCGTGATGGCGATGGCCGCTGGACTGATGTGTTCCGCTTTGTCCGCGCGCAGACGCTGCTGGCCGCCCATGCCCGAGGGCTGGCCGCGATCGATACACTCCACGCCGATTTTGCCGACACCCAGGGACTGCAACGCGCCGCTGAAGCAGCGCGGGCCGATGGTTTTTCCGGGATGCTGGCGATCCACCCGGCGCAGGTGCCGATAATCAACGCCGCCTTTACCCCCAGCGAGGCAGAGCTGGACGAGGCCCGCGCGATTGTGGCTGCTTTCGCTGCCGATCCGGCGGCTGGCGCGCTGCAGATCGATCGCCGGATGATCGATCGCCCGCACCTCAAGCTGGCGCAGCGGATCCTGGGGATAACCGAATAGGCTTATGCCGGGGGCGCTGTTGCGGCCGGATCTGGCGGAGGTGCAGGCGCCGGCTCAGTCGGCGCACTGCTTTCGGTTGGAGCCGCAGCTTCACCCGGGCTGGAAGCCGCCGCTGCGCTGTCCTTGGACTTTGTCCCGCCATCGCTATGCGGCGCCAACGGTGCCTGCGAGCGGACATTATCGATAGGCAGCATCGCATCGCTGGCCGAGCCGGGCAGGATTTCGCCATCGGCGGTCCCGCCGGTCGCCTTTTGATCGCCCTTGCAGCCCGCCACTGTCAGGGCGATCGCAGCAATCACGGCAAGGCGGTTCCGCTTGGTCATCGGGCAGGCTCCAAAGCGCATGGGCGCTCAATCGCGGCGAAAAATTCGCCGGCGCGGGCCTGCAATGCCCGATCCCAGGCGGCAGAATCAACCTCCTTGCCCAGACGGGCCAGGCTGGTGACGCCAAATTCCTCGATCCCGCAGGGCACGATGCCGGAAAAATGTGACAGATCGGGCGAGAGATTGACCGAAAAGCCGTGCATCGTCACCCAGCGGCGGATCCGCACACCGATCGCGCCGATCTTTGCCTCGCGCCCATCGATGTCACAGGTCCAGATGCCGATGCGGCCCTCGCTGCGCCAGCTTTCAACCCCGAAATCGCCCAGCGTGGCGATCACCCAGCCTTCCAGCGCGTGGACAAAGCCGCGCACATCGCGTGCGCCGCGTTTCAGATCGAGCAGCACATAACCGATCCGCTGCCCCGGCCCGTGATAGGTATAGCGCCCGCCCCGCCCGGCTTCGAC
>JAYVKX010000052.1:0-2324 GCA_043768005.1 Novosphingobium sp.
GTGCGCAACCCGGATGCCGAAACCTTCGCCGATGCGATGGAGCGCAGCGGGCTGCCGCATGAAGCGATCGAAGGGACATGGTGGCAGCTGGCCCGGATCGCGCTCAATCCCGGCAGCACCAGCATCAGCATGGACGGTGCACCGGTGTGCGCCAGGCCGCTCACTACGGTCAATGGCGGCGATGTCGGGTCGCTGCGCTGGGCGCTTGATCCGCACATGTTCGCTCACGCCACCGGCGATCATGTGTTCGTGTTCATCTGCAACCCGGTGGGCCCACGCGAAACCCACGTCTACAGCCGCTGGTATGTCCACAAGGATGCGCAGGAGGGCACCGATTACGACGTGCCGAGCATGAAAGAGCTGTGGCTCAAGACCAATGCGCAAGACAAGGAACTGGCCGAAAACAACCACCGCGGGGTGCTAAGCCCGGGCTATCGCCCCGGCCCCTATTCGCTTGAGGCCGAAGCCTTGGCAGTCCGCTTTGCCGACTGGTATTGTGCCCTCGCTCAGGATTATGTTGCCCAGCATGGCTGATCCCAAGAACCCCCCGCTGCACCCCGAAACCTTGGCCATTTCGCATGGCTGGAACCCGGAGGACGCGCTGCGCAGCGCCAAGCCGCCGGTGTTCATGACTGCGACCTTCACCTATCCTTCGGCGCAGGCGGCCAAGGATGTGCACCGCGCCTATTTCGATGGCGATGGGCCCGAAGCGGGCGGATCGGCGCACATCTATTCGCGGCTCGGCCACCCCGGGCTGGACGTGCTTGAAGCGCGGCTGGCGGCGATCGACGGGGCCGAGGCGGCGCTCGCTTACAGCAGCGGAATGGCCGCACACACCGCCGCGGCGCTTGCCTATCTGCGGCCCGGCGAGGGGGTGGTTTTCGGCCGTCCGTTCTATTCTGGCGTCGACGGACTGTTCAACGAAATCATGCCCCAGTTCGGCAGCCATGCCGAAGCCTACACCGATGGCTGCGACGAGTCGGACATGTGGGCGGCCTGCGAACGGGCGATGGCCAAGGGGCCGATTGCGCTGCTAGCGGCGGAAAGTCCGGGCAATCCCACTGCCGCGCTGGTCGATCTCGATCTGCTGGTTGATATCGCGGGACGGATTGAGGCTGCACAGGGCCGCCGCCCAATCGTGATGGTCGATAACACGCTGCTGGGGCCGTTTCACCAGCGCCCGCTGGAACACGGGGTGGATATCGTCATCACCTCGTTGACCAAATATGTCGCGGGCCATTCGGACTTGCTGGCCGGCGCGATTACCGGGCGCAAGGATCTGATCGAACCGCTCAAACTGCAGCGGCTGGTGTGGGGCAGCCACCTCGATCCCTACAATTGCTGGCTGGTACTGCGCAGCCTCGAAACGGTGCATCTGCGCACGCAGCGGGCGATGGAAAATGCCGCAGCCGTGGCGCAGTGGCTGCTGGATCATCCCAAGGTGGCGGGGGTAACCTATCTTGGGTTCACCCCCGAAGGCACCCCGGCCCGGGCGGTGTTTGAACGGCAGTGCAAGGGCGCGGGATCGACCTTTTCGTTCCATCTGCACGGCGGCGAGGCCGAGGCTTTTGCCATGCTCGACCGGCTCAAATTGCTCAAGATGGCGGTCAACTTGGGCGGATCGAACACCTTGATCTGCCATTCGGCGAGCACCACGCATTATGCGGTAAGCCCTGAAAACCGGCGCGCCAGCGGCATCACCGATGGCACGATCCGGCTTTCGGTCGGCCTCGAACACGTCGACGATATCATCGCCGATCTCGCCCAGGCACTGGAGGCGTAATGACTCAGCGCGGCACGGATCCCCACGCCATTGACGGCAAGTTTCCGGTTCCTGAGCAGCACTTCGACGTGGTTGTGGTGGGCGCCGGAACCAGCGGCACCGAAGCTGCTTTAAACGCCGCGCAAGACGGGCTTAGCGTGCTGTTAGTGGATGAAAATCCTGTGGCCGGCGCGCTGATCGGCACCGATGTGCCGTGGTTCTTCGGCGGCCGCGCCACCGCTGCGGTGCAGAACAGTCAGCGCATGCTCGAAACCGTCTTTGCCAACATGCCCTGGCTCGAGCCGGCGTTTGACGCCGGGATCGAGGTGCAGCTCGGCACCACGGCCTGGGGGGTCTACCGCAACGGGCCTTTGGTGGGCAGCCTGCCCGCCCAAGTCATCGGTCTGGCCGATGCCGAGCGATCCTGGCTGGTCGGGTTCGATCGGCTGGTGCTCGCCACCGGCGCGCGCGATCTGCCGATGGCCTTCCCCGGCTGGAATCAACCCGGAGTGATGGGGGCCGCGGCGCTGAGCAAGTTGCTGACGCTGTATGATGCCTTCGC
>JAYVKX010000053.1:0-3148 GCA_043768005.1 Novosphingobium sp.
GTGACGCAGTGCTGTCGCTGTTGTTGCCCACTGTCACCTGGGATCAGCGGCTTCATCTCGGCCAGTCAGCGGGGTTGGGCTGGGAGCAACGCTGGCACGCCGATGACGGTAGGGTGCCGACAATCGGTACGTCGTTTTCCGCAGTGATCGACTATTCGCAGCCCAAATTAGGCGTCGCGCTGACCGGCACTTTGATAGTCGCCAAAACCGTTGGCGGGGTTGTTTTTTACGGCAATGGCTTCGTTGAATATACCAAATTACATGGCAGTAATGCCGTGTGGACTCCGGGGTTCATGCTGGGCGTAAAAGCACGAGCCCGCGCCGAAGACGCTGTTGTTTTCGATCTTGTCGTGGAGAACGGCGCACCAGCCAAGCTTGAGCTTGGCTATCAGTTGGCGGTCCCTGACAAATTCAATATCGGCCCGGGCATTGCAGTCACGCTGGAGGACAATTCGCAGGTGACAATTGGGCTCGTGATTCAAAGGGAATTCTGAGCGGTTGGCCGGGGCGGAAGGCCCCCGGCCTCCACCGTGACATCAGGTGCTGTCGTCGTCCTGATCGTCATCCGCCGCAGCGGTTTCGCCGGTGTCGCCCTGGTCGGCGCTAACTTGCTCATCGCCGCTTCCGGCAAGCATTTCTTTCAGCTTGGAAACGCCTTCGAACCCGGCGAATGCTGCCGCGCCTTTGGCGAGAATGCCCGCATTAGGATCGACGGCTTCGAGCGCCTTGTCGCCGGCAAAAGCGCCGGCAGCTTCTTCGACAAAATCGAGAATACCCATTTCGTTACTCCTTGGCATGCAACCCAGTGTTGCACAGCGATGATATGAGAGCCGGGGTTTCCGCCCGCTGGCGCGAGGATTAAAGAAAGTTCATGCCGCGATGAGATCGGTCTGCTGCCCCTAGTTAACCTTTGATGGTCAAAACCACCTTCAAGCCGGGCGCATTGTCTTCGAGGGCAATGTCGCCGCCATGCAGGCGTGCGACCGCTTCGACGAGGGTCAGGCCAAGACCGGATCCGGAGATGGTGCGCGCTGGATCGAGCCGACCGAATTTCTTGAGCGCATCGGTCCGGCGCGCCTCGAGTATGCCTGGGCCATCGTCAGCGACACTCAAGGTCACTCCATCTTTCGTGGCGATAGCTGCCAGTGCGATCTTGCTGCCACCCTGCGCATATTTGATTGCGTTCTCGATGAGATTACCCAGAGCCTGACCAATCAGCTCGCGATGGAGCGAGACGGTAAGTTCACTGGGCGCATTGCAGGACAATACCATGCCCTGCTCCTCGGCGACCGGTCCATAGAGTTCCACCAGATCCGCCAGCATGGCCGCCACGTCGGTTTCGATAAAGCGTTCGCGCCCGATCCCCGCTTCGACGCGGCTGATCTGGAGCGCGGTTGAGAGCATGGCGAGCAGGGTGTCGGATTCTGCCGAAACTTTTTGGAGCGCTGCAATGGCTTGGGGGTCGTGCGTGTTGATGATCGCCCGCTCCAGCGTCGATTTGAGCCGGGTGATCGGTGAGCGCAGATCATGGGCAAGGCCGTCGGTGACGATGCGAAGCTCACCGACCAGCGTTTCGATCCGGTCGAGCATGGCATTCACGCCATGTCCCAGCGCATCGAAACTGTCACCGCTGCCATCGAGCGAAATCCGATGCGACAAGTCGCCAGCTCCGACCGCTTCGGCTGTCGCGGCGATCCTGCGCACCCGACCATTGATCATCCGGCCGAGTAACACGGCAAGCAACAGGGCAAGCGGGATTGCCAGCAGCAGCGCACCGATCATCGCTTCCCGATTCAGGTTCTTCAGACGGACACTCCCGTCGACGACGTGGCCGGTGAGCAAAAATTCACCGCTGCCAATTGGCGTGGAGATTACGCCCATTGGCTCGGGGTGATCCGAGCTAGTCCGATAGAGACTGACGGCCTTCCAGGTCGTCGGTTTCGGGACCACGGTCGGCCATCCACCCAAATTACCTGCCAATATCGTTCCATTGCCGCGAATTAGCAGGATCACTGGGACTTCGGTTTCGATTGCTTGAAGCCTCGCGCCGATCAGCTCGATGAGCTGGCGCTCGCCCCCTTCGCGGTATCCGGCCACCAGATCGTCCCGCAAGCCTCCGACCAGCTCCTTTTGCTCGGCCAGCAAGGTCGCTTCGCTCGACTGCCGGACAAAATATAGAACTCCGCCCGTAAGCGCCAATTGCGAAAGGAAAAACAGAACTATGAACCGCGCAATCGTCGATCGCAGCATGGCACACCAGCGCGCCACCATTCAGGCCGCTGGCCCCAGCCGGTATCCGGCTCCGCGCACGGTGTGGAGAAGCGGCGAAGCGAATCCAGAATCGAGCTTGCGGCGCAGGCGGCTGACATGGACATCGATCACATTGGTGCCGGGATCGAAATGATAATCCCACACGCCTTCGAGCATCATGGTGCGGGTAACCACCTGATCGGCGTGGCGCAGCAGATATTCCAGCAGGCGGAATTCGCGCGGTTGCAGATCGACCGATGTCTCGCCGCGCCGCACCTTGCGCGAAAGCAGGTCCATTTCGAGGTCTTCACATTTGAGCTTGGTCACGACAGCTGCCCCGTCCCCGCGCTTGCGCAGCAGCAACCGAACGCGTGCGAGCAGTTCGGCAAAGGCGAAGGGCTTGACCAGATAATCGTCCGATCCCGCAGTCAGCCCGGCGATCCTGTCATCGGCAGTGCCCATTGCCGAAAGAATGATAACCGGCGTTTCGATCTTGGCGGCTCGCAATGCGTCGAGGACGGCCATTCCATTCATGCCGGGCAGATTGCGATCGAGGATGAGGGCATCATAGCTGCCATCGCTGGCGTGAAACAGTCCGTCGCGGCCATTGTCGGCACGATCGACTGTAAAGCCTTCCTCGGTCATGCCCTTGACGATGTAGGCGGCCATCGCCTCATCGTCTTCGACCAGTAACAGCTTATGTCCCATGTCGCCTGACCTCGTTCCCATGCAGTGTAACGTCACGCGGTGCGGCGTTGTGAAGCATGCGCAACGCAAGCATAGCCTGTCGGTTCTGCTTCATCATCTGCTCAGCGTCTTCCAGCGACCCCACGGTGTGGTTGTCGATAGCCAGCACTTCATCTCCGACCGCGATGCCGTCCATCTGCGCTTCGCTGGC
>JAYVKX010000054.1:0-4048 GCA_043768005.1 Novosphingobium sp.
CGGGTCGATTCGAACAGCAAGCTGCGCCCGCGCACCCAAGTGAGAATCACCACGCCGACGCCAGCTGCAAGTAGCAATGGCACCCAGCCGCCTTCGGTCACCCGCAGGATATTGGCCCCGAAAAACACGAGGTCGAGCGCAAGCATCGGTGCAATGAACAGCACGGCTTTCCAGATCCGCCATTGCCACAGCTTCCAGATGACGATGAAAGCGAGACACGTGGTGATCACCATCGTGCCGGTCACGGCAATGCCATAGGCCGCCGCCATGGCGGTCGACGTCTTGAAGCCCAATGTCAGCATGATCACACCGCCAAGCAGCAACCAATTGATCAGCGGAACGTAGATTTGCCCGGCATGGTCTTCCGAAGTCTGGCGAATCGTCATGCGCGGCAGCAGGTCGAGGGCGATCGCTTGCTGGGTCAGCGAATAGGCTCCGGTGAGCACCGCCTGGCTGGCGATGATCGTCGCCAGAGTCGCCAGCAGGACCAGCGAAGCGCGCAAGGAGTGCGGGGCCATCAGGAAGAACCAGTCGGCATTCACAAACGCCTTGCCAGAGAGGGTTGCCGCCTCAAGGGTCGCTAGCGCGAAGGCTCCCTGCCCCAGATAGTTTAGCACCAGCGCCGGGAAGGCGAGCAGGAACCATCCCGCCCGGATCGGGGCCAGTCCGAAATGCCCCATATCGGCGGTCAGCGCTTCAGCGCCGGTCACAGTCAGGAACACTGCGCCCAGCACGAACAACCCTGCAACACCGTGCGATGCCATGAACGAGACACCATTGGCTGGATTGAAGGCCAGCAGCACATGCGGTTCGTCGAAGATATGGACCAATCCAAGCGTCCCGATTGCCAAAAACCAAATCACGCAAATCGGCCCGAACAACCGCGCGACGCTGGCGGTGCCGTGTGACTGGATGGCAAATAGGCCAATCAGGATACCCAAAGTGATAGCCAAAATGGTGTCGGGGGTCATGACACTGGCGAAGCCAGGAACCGTACGCATGCCTTCGACAGCAGACAGCACAGACAACGCCGGCGTGATGATCGCATCGCCATAGAACAGCGCCGCACCGGCTGCGCCCAGCAACAGAATGGTCTTCGAACCACCCATTGCCCGCTTGGCCAGAGCCATAAGCGACAAAACACCGCCTTCGCCGTTATTGTCGGCACGCATCAGGAACAGAACATATTTGACCGACACCACCAGGATCAGTGCCCACAGCGCCAGGCTGAGTACGCCGACAATCTCGCTCGGGTCGATGCCCCCTTCGGCAGATTGCGCCAGCGCCTCGCGGAAGGCGTAGAGCGGGCTCGTGCCGATATCGCCGAAGACTACTCCGATGGCACCGACAGTGAGGGCAAGCGAGGCTTTGGGTTTTGGTTCTGTGCTCATGATACGGCCTCCACCCGACCGCTGCGCTCCAACTTGCCCCAGCCCACCCACGGCCCGCGTATGGCGTTGATTACGGCGCGGATCACCACCGAATACATCAGCTGGCGGTAGATAAAACGCTGCGCCACCAGCAGCAGCGCCGGGTAACGCTGCTCGCGCGGCTCCAGCCGGTAGGCGACCCAACCGCACAGGACATCGATGCTGGTGAAGACGATCCAGTAGATGCCCATGCGCAGCACGTCGCTCTGGGTCTGGTCCCAACCGTGTTGCTGGACGCGCAGCCAGGTGCCAATGATGCTTATGATCAGGGCAACGTCGATCAGCGGCGAAATCAGGGCGAAGCCGATCTGGAACAGCCAAGCTTGCGGGATGCCGATATAGGCCAGTCCCTCGGGCCTTCTTTCGCGCAGGATCGAGCGGTGCTTCCACAGGCATTGCAGCGTGCCGAAGGCCCAGCGGAAGCGCTGCGTGGCCAGCGCAGCGAAGGTCTCGGGCGCTTCGGTCCAAGCGACGGCATCGACATCGTAGCCGATCCGCCAGCCCTTGCGCTGGATGGCGATGGTCAGGTCCTGATCTTCGGCGAGCGTGTCGGTTGGATAGTCGCCGACGCTGGCAAGTGCCGATCGCCGCCAGGCCCCGACCGCTCCCGGCACCACCATGATCGCATCGAACTGCGACAGCGCGCGGCGCTCGAGGTTCTGCGCGGTGATATACTCGACCGCCTGCCAGCGGGTGACGAGGTTGTGGCGGTTGCCGACCTTGGCATTGCCCGCGACAGCGCCGATCTTGGGATCAACAAACCAGCGAGCCAGCTTGGCGATGGTTTCGGCCTCGAACTGGGTATCGGCATCGAGCGCGATGATGATTTCGCCTTTGGCCAGCTTGAGCCCTTCATTGAGTGCGCGGGCCTTGCCGCCGTTCTCCAGCATCAGCAGCTGCACGCGCAGATCGCTGCCAAAGGCGCGGGAGACAATCGCGCTGGTCTCATCGTTCGAGCCATCGTCGATGACGATCACTTCCAGACATACATCGCAGCTTTGCAAGACGCGCTGCACCGACGCCACGATCACCCGCGCCTCGTTGAACGCGGGAATCAGCACTGAGACGAATAGCGAGGGATCGATCGGCGGTGGCACCGGGCGGATCTTGGGCCGGTTGCCGTTCCACGCCAGCAAGGCCAGCGTGATGGCCCGCCCGATGCCGAGCAGGATCACCGCGAAAAACAGCCAGTTCAGCGCGTAACCGATCATCCCGAAAAACAGGAATATGCCGACATCGGCGCGAACCGAAATCAGATCGCGCCCCGTCACTTTCGGCATCACCGCATCGCGCGACAATCCCGCAAGCTGAGACACCGGGACGAATTGATAGCCCTTGGCGCGCAGTCCATCGATGATCGCCGGCAATGCAGCAACAGTCTGCGACCGGTCTCCGCCGCCATCGTGAAGGAGGACGATCTGGCCCGCGGTTTCCGGATTATCGGTCTGCACCTGGTCGATCGCAGCTTTGACGATGGCTGCGACACCGGGGCGCTTCCAGTCGTTTGGATCGACGTGCAGCCCAACGTTGGTATAGCCATCCTGTTGTGCCACCAGCGCGGGAACGATTTCGTTCGCGGTGGTCGGCTCGGCATCGCCGAAATAGGGCGCGCGAAACAGTCGGGTCGAGCGGCCGGTATAGGCCTCGACAAGCCTATTGGTGCTGTTGATTTCGATCCGCGTGCCCCCGGCCGAAACCTGCGCCAGATTGGGGTGGGTGAAGCTGTGATTACCGATTTCGCTGCCTTCATCGACAATGCGGTTAAGCAGGAACGGATGTGGCATTGCGTTTTCGCCGATGACGAAGAAGGTTGCGGAAACGTGCTTCGCCTTGAGGATGTCGAGTATCTGCGGCGTCCAATCGGCATCGGGACCATCGTCGAAACTCAGCGCGACAAGGCCCTTCTGATAACCTGCACGGCGGATGACATAGGGCGTGGGCAGCGCATGATATTGCTCGTCCTCGATCAGCCCCTGCTTGTCCTGGGTAAGCGTGCGACTGCCATCGACTGGCGATTCCTCAATCTGCAGGATCTCGCCGTTGCCTTCGATATCGACTGCGCCTTGCGAACGCAGGCTTCTCAGATCAGGCAGCTTGCCGGTCTGGAAGGCATCGAGAACCTTCCACACGTCCGGATCTTCGGTTCCAAGCCGCCATAGCGCCACGCCGGCGACGCCTTCCATGTCGGACGCGCGCAGCTGGTTCCAGGCGCTGACGGCGTCGAGAAACCACACGGCGTGGGTGTCGCCGTTCTCTTCATAGCTGAAGGTCGGATTGCCGCTGCCCTTGTCGAACTGGATGGGAGACTGGCTGTCATGCGCCGCCAGCCAGACATCTTCGACCGATCCGGTGTCACCCTTACCGGTTCCGGTCCAATCATAGCTGTAGCTGCCTACACCGACGATTGCCTTATTGCGCGGCACTACCGTCAGCGCAGCCTTGAGGTGATCCACGAACCATTGCTGGCTGGCAATCGGCCCGGCCTCGGCATCGGTGGTGTGCTCGTCATAATCCATCAGCACCAGCCGATCGGCAACCTTGGCATAGGCACCGAGGCTCCACTCCGCATTATCAACCGGCACTGCAAGAGTGATCAGCCAGCGATGCACCGCGTAACG
>JAYVKX010000055.1:0-2047 GCA_043768005.1 Novosphingobium sp.
CGGTAATAGCGCCAGGCGGGTTCATTTTCGGTCGTCCCGATCACGATCAGCCCATCGGCCTTGCGCTGCTCTTCATAGCGGCCGTTGAGGCTGCCGGGCTCGTCCTGGAACGACACCAGCGTTTCATAGCCGCGGGTCGAGGCAGCAGCGCAGATCGTGCCGAGCAGGGCAAAGGTGAAAGGGTTCAGGTCTTTGCGGTCCTCGCCCGGGCGGCAAACTACCACCACGGCCAGCGTGCCGGTGCGCCCGGTGCGCAGTCGTGCAGCGTTTTCATCGACGTGGTAGTTAAGCTTGCGCGCCGCCTCGGCCACGCGCAGCCTCGTCGTCTCGCTCACCACCGGATCCCCGGCCAGCGCGCGCGACACGGTTGACTGGCTGACCCCGGCTTCGGCGGCGACATCGAATGACGTTACCCGAAAGCTGCGGGGCGGCCTTGCCTTGGTACTGTCTGTATCCATCCCGCACCACTCTCACATTGCAGAGATACCGCCGTCAAGCTTGAGTTCTGCGCCGGTCATGAAGCGGCTTTCGTCGCTGGCAAGGTAGAGCACGCCGTTGGCGATCTCGATCGGCTCGCCGACGCGCCCCAGCGGGATCTGGCGAGCGAGCTTGCCCATGATCACACTCTTCTCACGCCCGGAACTGCGGACCATGCCATCGAGGATCGGGGTGTCGACGAAAGTCGGGTGGACCGAATTACAGCGGATGTCCCAGCCCATCTTGGCGCAGTGCAGCGCGACCGATTTGGACAGCATCCACACTGCCGCCTTCGACGCGTTGTAGCCGGGCATGGTGTCAGAAGCGATCAGCCCGGCGATCGAGGAGATATTGATGATCGAGCCGGGCTGGTGATCCTTCATCAGCGGCAGCGCGTGTTTGCAGCCAAGGAACACCGAATCGACGTTAACTGCAAATCCGCGATGCCATTCCTCGAGCGTGCAATTCTCGATATTGCCGCGCACCCCGATCCCGGCATTGTTGACGAGCACCGAAAGCCCGCCGAGTTGATCATGGGCAAAAGCGATCACCGCCTGCCATTCGGCCTCTTGCGTTACATCGTGGCGCATTGAAAATGCGGTGCCTGCGCCGTGCGCAACATTGATCGCAGCGGCCTGCTGCGCAGCGCCAGCCTCGTTGATGTCAGTCAGCAGCACCCGCGCGCCTTCTTCGGCGAGCCGCATCGCATGCGCCGCGCCAAGGCCCTGTGCCGCGCCTGTGATCAGCGCCTTTTTGCCCGCAACCCGTCCTGCCATAGTCAAACTCCTCTCAAAATATCTGGTCCCAAAATGCCCGGACCAAGCAGCATCAGCAGCTTCACATCGATAGCATCGCCCAACGCGCGCCGCTCAGCGATGAAGCCTGCGATATTGTCCAGCAGCACACGATGGACGGTGATGTCCTCGCCGTCCAGTCCGCCGCCGGGGCCGACCTGCTCCAATTCATCCGCGCGCAGCAAGCTGAAACTCTCGCTGACCATTCCGGGAGAGGAATAGAACTCGCCGAGAAATTCCATTCTACCCGCCCGAAAGCCGGTTTCTTCTTCAAGCTCGCGCGCAGCAGCGGCGATATCATCCTCACCTACGTGATGATCACCGATCAGGCCTGCGGGCAGCTCGATGCAGGCTCGGCCAAGCGGCACGCGGTATTGTTCGACCAGCAGGACGTGGTTGTCATCGTCGATTGCCAGAATCACTGCGGCACGGATGCCGCGCGCGCGGGCGACATATTCCCACTTGCCGCGTATTTTGGTGGTGAGGTAGCGGCCTTGCCAGACGATCTTCTCGGGCTCATTCATGTCCGCTCACCCAGAGCCTGTCGAAGGGGGTCACACTTCAATCAGCCGGTCGGGAAGTTCGTTTACGTCGTTCTCATGGCGGGGGAAGTGCTCGGCAAGCACAGCACCGACGCGCTCAACTGCGGCGGCCATACCGTCACCGATCCGGCCTGCCCGGATTTCCGTCAGCATCGCTGCCATCGCTGCTCCCCAGATTTCGGGCGAAACCTTGCCTGCAATCGAAGCATCGGCGACGATCTCGGCGCGATGCTC
>JAYVKX010000056.1:0-2131 GCA_043768005.1 Novosphingobium sp.
CTATGGCGCCTTATGCATCTTCCTTTACGTTGGTGCAGAAGTGTCAATCGGCTCGCTGATCGTCAATTATCTCAAACAGTCGAGCGTAATGGGTCTGTCTGATCAGTCGGCGGGCAATATGATCGCGTATTACTGGGGCGGCGCGATGATCGGTCGCTTTTTCGGCTCGGCGGTGCTGCGGGTGATGAGCCCGGGCAAGATCCTTGCGTCGGTTGCGGTCGGGGCGATTACGCTGATCCTCATCTCGGCCAACACGACAGGCGCCACCTCGGGATACAGCTTGCTGGCGATCGGGTTGATGAACTCGATCATGTTCCCGACGATCTTCTCGTTGGCTTGCGAACGGCTGGGAGCGCGGGCGGCGGATGGATCGGGGATCATCAACATCGCGATCTTTGGTGGCGCGGTGGTGCCGTTGCTGACGGGATTGATCGCCGACACATCGGGAAGCCTCGCCTTGGCGCTGCTGATCCCGGCGTTGTGCTATGCGATCATTGCCGGGTTCGGGATTTATGCCAGACGACCGGCTGCCGTCTGAGCGTCAGGTGCAAGCAGTTTCGCCTGGCGACTCAACATTGCAGTGACGCCACGCTATGCCGCGGCCGGGTATTCGGGCAACCACGGCGCAACCCGCTCCATGGTTAACAGGAAAAGCGGCGAGCCGAGATGTCCGGCCAGCCACGCTTGCACATGGGCGATCGGCTGGGCTGCGAACCAATCGGAGTCGACGGCGGCAAACTGACGAACGAATGGCATGATCGCTGCGTCCGCCATGCCGCGCCTCGCTCCGCACAGCTGCCCGCAAGCGGACAGCCGCGCGTCGATCATGCTCAGGAATTGCAATCCGCACTCGCGGTGGGCCAACGCGTCGGACCCATACCGGTCCGGATATTTGTACCGATCGAGATCGTGTTTGAACGCGCCATCGGTGTGGGCGATCAGATCGGGATCGTCGCGTTCAAGCCAGCCTTCAGGGTCGTTCCGGTCGAGCGCCCAGCGCATGATCAGGAGGCTTTCATCCAGGACCGTGCCTTCGTCGAGAACGAGCACGGGGACCGTTCCTTTGGGCGAGGCATCGAGCATCGCCGCCGGCTTTCGCGAAAGATGGACTTCGCGCAGCGCGTAGCGAATCTGGCTGATCGCCAGCGCCAGCCGCGCACGCATCGCAAAAGGGCAGCGCCGAAAGCTGTAAAGGACCGGCTCACGCATCACCTATCCCGCCCGACGCTTGCAGCACTGCTCCGACATGCGCGCGGCCCTGCCGGGCGGCGTGCAATTCCTGCCGGTGACGCTCGCGGTACGACGCCTTTTGCTGGACGTCCCGGTCGTCATGGCAGTCAGGACAGCTCACGCCAGCTTCGTAAAGCGGCGAGTGGCTGTCCGCCGGGCTGACAGGTCGGCGGCAGGCGAAGCACAGCGTATGCGTGCCAGCCGCAAGGCCGTGTCCGACCGCTACCCGCTGGTCGAACACGAAGCATTCGCCCTCCCATCGACTCAGCTCCTGCGGCACCGCCTCGAGGTAGGCAAGGACGCCGCCTCTGAGGTGGTAAACCTCCTCGACGCCCTCCTGCTTGAGGTACGCGGAGGCCTTTTCGCAACGAATACCGCCGGTGCAAAACATAGCGATTTTCAGCGGCTTTCCGGTGCCGAACAGCTTTGCCCGCTCACGGTTGAACCAGTCCGGAAATTCCCGGAACGTCGCGGTCTTTGGATCGAGCGCTCCCGCGAACGAGCCGACCGCTACCTCGTAATCGTTGCGCGCATCGATCACGATGGTGTCGGGGTCGTCGATCAGCGCATTCCATTCCGCCGCTTCGACGTAGGTTCCCGCATTAGCAGAAGGATCGATCCCGGGTTGGCCCATCGTGACGATCTCGCGCTTGATGCGGACCTTCATCCGGTGAAACGGCATCACCGCAGCGCTCGAGAACTTGACGTCAAGTCCGGCGCAATCCGGCCACGCGCGGATATGATCCAGAACTACGGCAATGCCATCGCGCGAACCGGCGATCGTGCCGTTGATACCCTCGCCAGCGATGAGGAGCGTGCCCTTGATACCCTGCTCGCGGCATATCTTCAGAAGCGAGGCGCGCAACCGCTCGCAGCAGTCGAGCCGCGCGAAGCGGTACAG
>JAYVKX010000057.1:0-2238 GCA_043768005.1 Novosphingobium sp.
AGCCTGGCGCGTAACTGCCGCCACTTTGGGGTCGGGGCATCGTCAGCAGGGGATGCGCTTAGCCGGGCGGGCTCAAGCAATTGCGCTTTGAACTGCGCAATCAATGCGGGATTGCGGCACACAGCGATGATATCGCTGCTGGTGCGATAGCTGGCGAAGTTGAAATTGCTCGATCCCAGCAGCAGCGTGTCGCCATCGATGAGGAGCGCCTTGGCATGAGTCATTTCGGGCAAGAGCTGCAGGGCAATCCCCGCTTCTTGCGCGACCCCGCTCAGATAGTCGCGGATCACCGGCTTGTTGTTGCACGCCGGGGTGTAGAGATCGACTTTGGCCCCGCCCCGCGCGGCCTGCGCCATCGCTTCGACAAAGGGCGTGGTTGGATAGGCGCTTACCATCTCGACCGAGCGTTTCGCGCCGGACACGAGCCTTAGGAGAGGTTCGAACAGGACGGGGTTGGTATGGCCATCGAAGCTGATCAGGGCGAAGTCACCGAAGCTGGCAGTCGCTCCTTGGGGCTTACCCGCCCAGTCGCGCTCAAAATCGGCGACGAGAAATTGCGCTACTTCACGATCATCGATCCGTAGCATCAGATCGTGCCAAGCGAAGTTGTGATCCGAAAAGTTGATCCCGCCGATATAGGCGACATCGTCCATCACCAGCAGCTTCTTGTGGTTGCGCAAGGGATAGCGCAGCGGATGGCCAAGCACCGGGTTGGTGATCCGCACCCCGATCTGCTGCGCCACCAGATCATCAAACATCGCTAGCGTTCGCCTCGCTTCGGCAATCACGCTTGGCGACCGGAACGGCAGCGGCAGCATCGTATCGTTGATCACATGGCGGCTATAATCATCGACCAGCACGCGGCGATCCTGCGCAGTGGCAGTGGCAATCGCATCAGCCACAGCAAGCCCTGCCGCATCGCCTTCAAATGTCATCGCCTGGATCAGCACCCGGCGGCGCGCGGCGGCGATATCGGCGCGCGCGCGATCCCAGAATTCGGCTGATCCAATCAGCAGTTCACATTTGGGCAAGGCTTGATCACTATCGATCAGCGGCACTTGCCAGCATGAATTGGCAATGGCAAGGCGCGTCACAGCGCAGTTCGGAGGCTGGAAGTGCACGGAAAAATTCCGCCAGATGAGCAGACATCTGATGCCCGGGCGCAGTCGGGATCACCCCCCTATCGGCCATCCTGGCGCGAACGGCTGCGCTTTGCGATCGGCCTGCCGCTAAGCCTGATCTATCTGCCGATCATGCTGGCTACAGTGCTGGCTTATTTGCTGATGCCCCGGCGGATGTTCATTGCCTTGCAACAGGACGTCCGGACCAGGGAAGTTGCGGCGCGAATGGCGGCACTGAGGCCCTATGTGAACCGGGGTGAAACGCTGCTCGATGTGGGCGCGGGCAGCGGTGATTTCCTGAAAGTGATCGGGGCCGGATTGGGCGCAGAAATTATCGGCGTCGATATCATCGATTACAGCGATGATGATATCGATGTGCTGATGTTCGATGGCAAAACCATCCCGCTGGAAGATCGCAGCGTCGATATCAGCATCGCCGCCTTCGTGTTGCACCACACCAGTCAGCAGGCCGCGCTGATTGGAGAGATGAAACGGGTTACACGCCAGCGGATCATCATTTTCGAGGATGCTTATTTCACCCCGTGGCAGTGGCTGTTTCTGGTGTGGAACGATTTTTATGCCAACCAGATCGTGGGCAGCATCAAGGCGTTCAAAAGTTTCGGCAAACTTTCGATCGTGACCATGCCGATGCCGCTGACCTTCCGGCGGGTGCCACAATGGGAGGCGTTCTTTGCCGCCAATGGCCTAGCGTTGATCAGCACTTCGGTGCGTCACGCCAGGATCAAGCCGATGAGCAAGGTCACCTTTGTGCTTGAACTGGCAGCGCAAGCTTAACCTTTGGTAGCTCCCAAGTCCCGCGCTGAAACGCCGCGCAGTCCGCGCTGGTACCCGGCGGCCAGATGGGCAACAGGTGAGCGATGGGTTTCAAGCTGAATGGATTGACCGGATTGCTGGCAGCGTTTGCCGGGCTGGTGATCGTCGCTGGCGCGCTGCTGCTATCGCAGCCCGATCCGCAGCCGCAGGTCGCTGTGCCGGCAAATCTCGCAGTTGTTACCCCAGCCTCCAAGCCCGTCGACCAGCGGTTTGTCATCAAGCGGATCCTGCCAATCAGCGGCCCGATCCGCTATGGTGAATGGCACTGGGACGAGGCCGGAGT
>JAYVKX010000058.1:0-4805 GCA_043768005.1 Novosphingobium sp.
GCAGGAACTCCAACCGGTCACCTCCCGCGCTCATGCTGCCGGAAAGCTGCGTCGTGACGCTGCGGGGCAAGGGGCTGATGGAACCGGACAGCGCGCGGATCAGTGGCAGCAGGAAGAAATAGGCGGTGACATGGCTCGACACCGGATTGCCCGGCAGGCCCAGCACGATCTGCCCAGCCTTGCTGGCCACCAGCAGCGGCTTGCCCGGCTTGATCGCCACCCGCCAGAAATCGAGCTTTGCGCCCCAGGCCTCCAGCGCCGGGCGAACCAAATCGTGATCGCCCACCGAAGCGCCGCCGGTGGTGACGATGATATCGGCGTGTTCGGCCTGGGCAAGGGCGCGGGTGAGTGAGGCAAGATCATCACCGACCGGGCCAATCCGCGTTACATCGCAGCGCAGCGCGCTGATCAGGGCGGCGATCATCTCGCCATTGCTGGCGGGAATTTGATGCCGCGCGCAATGGGCCGGGTCAGCGGTCAATTCATCGCCGCTATCGATGATCGCAATGCGGGGTACGCGGCGCACCGCAAGTTGGCTGTGGCCTGAGGACAATGCGAGAGCGACATGGGCCGGACCGATCCGTGTGCCCGCGCCAAGCAGGATACTGCCTGCCGAATAATCCATCCCGGACCGGCGGATATGCTTGTGCTGAGGCCGGGGCGGGGTTCCGGTGAGCGCAAGCCTGTCATCATCACGGGCGACATCCTCTTGCACGATAACCGCGCCCGCAGCGTCTGGCAGCAAGGCACCGGTCGAAATCCGCACCGCCTGTCCGGCGGCAAGTTGCCCGGCAAACGGATGCCCCGCCGCGCTTTCGCCGATCACCCGCCACGGGCCGGCCAGATCATCTGCCACCATGGCATAGCCATCCATCGCCGAAAGATCGCCAGCCGGCTGGGTCCGCGCGGCAATCAGCGGTTGGGACAGATAGCGGCCCAAGGCGCTGGCCACATCGACCCGCTCGATCGCCAGCGGAGCCGCCAGCGCCAGCAGCCGCGCTTGTGCCTGTTCAAGCGGGAGCGGCGGCGGTGTCATAACCCCGCGCGCCAATCGCCCGATTTGCCGCCGCGCTTTTCGATCAGGCGCAAATCTTCGATCACCATACCCTTGTCGAGCGCCTTGGCCATGTCATAGATCGTCAGTAGCGCCACCGTAGCTGCGGTCAGCGCCTCCATCTCCACCCCGGTCTTGCCGGTCAGTGCCGCCGTTGCCGAAACACGCAGCGCGCCGGGTTCAAAACTGAACGCAACCGTGACACTGTCGAGCATCAGCGGATGGCACAGCGGGATCAGATCGGCGGTTTTCTTGGCGGCCATGATCCCGGCGATCCGCGCGGCGGCCAGCACATCGCCCTTGAGCACATCGCCGTCCTGGATCGCGGCAAGCGCCATGGCGTTCATCCGGATCAGACCCGAAGCAACCGCCAGTCGCTGCGTTGCCGCCTTGCCGCCAACATCGACCATCCTTGCGTTACCGGCGGCATCAAGATGGGTGAGTTCAGCCATGGAGCAGTGCCTTGGTCGCGGCTGTCACATCATCCTGTCGCATCAGACTTTCACCGACGAGGAAGCAGCGGACTCCGGCCGCCGCAAGCCGGATCAGATCGGCATGGGAATTGATCCCGCTTTCGCTGATCAGCAGTGTCCCTTCCGGGGCCAGGCCGATCAGCCGCTCGGTAGTGGCAAGATCGGTGACGAAGCGTTTCAGATCGCGGTTGTTGACCCCGATCAGGCGGGTATTGAGGGCTGCGGCGCGGGTCATCTCGGCCTCATTGTGGACCTCGACCAGCACATCCATCCCGCGTTCGAGCGCCGCCGCCTCGATCTCGGCCATTGCGCCGTCGTCCAGCGCGGCGGCGATAATCAGGATCGCATCGGCTCCGATGCTGCGGGCTTCGGCCACTTGCCAGGGATCAACCATGAAATCCTTGCGCAGCACCGGCAGGGTGCAGGCAGCGCGGGCGGCGACCAGATAATCCTCATGGCCCTGAAAATAGAGCGCATCGGTCAGCACCGAAAGACAGGCCGCGCCGCCTGCTTCATAGTGGCGGGCATGTTCTGCGGGGTGAAAGTCTGGCCGGATCAAGCCCTTGGACGGGCTGGCTTTTTTGATCTCGGCAATCAGGCCATAACCCGTGGCGGCCTTGGCCTGCAGCGCAGCACGAAAGCCGCGCGGGGCGGTTTGGGCGGTAGCGCGGGCATCCAGATCGGACAGGCTGGCAAGCGCCTTGCGCGCAGCAACTTCCAGACGCTTGGTGACGCAGATTTCGGCGAGTTTGTCAGTCATTTCAGCGTATCGATCCAGCAATCGAGCATTGCCTTGGCAAGCCCCTTGTCGATGGCTTCGGCGGCTTCTTCGGCGCCCGCATGCCAATCATCCACTTCACCCGCAACGATAAGTGCTGCGGCGCTGTTGAGCAACACGGCATCGCGGTAAGCGCCTGCCTCGCCCATCAGCAGGCGGCGCAGCGCGGCGGCGTTAAAGCCCGCATCGCCGCCCCGGATCGCTTCTGCGGGATGACGCGGCAGCCCGGCGTCTTCGGGGCAGACAATACTGGCGGGCAGGGTGAAGCCGATGGTGGCAAGCTGGCTAGGCCCGCTGATCGAGAGCTCGTCCAGCCCTTCGCAGCCCGACACGATCATCGCGCGATCAGTGCCAAGTTCGGCCAGCGCGGCGGCATAAAGCGGGATGATCGCCGGGCTGGGAACGCCGATCAGCTGGCGGTGGACATTGGCCAGATTGAGCAGCGGGCCGATCAGATTGAAGATGGTCTTGCGGCCCAGCGCCTTGCGGATCGGGGCGACACGGGCAAGGATCGGCACCTGCTTTTGTGCAAAGATAAAGCCGATGCCCGGGTCAGCCAAGGTTGCCTCGGCAAGCTCGGTCGCGCGGCCCAGATCCAGCCCCAGCGCTTCAAGCGTATCGGCTGTGCCTGCGAGCGATGATGCGGCGCGATTGCCGCATTTGGCCATCGGCACCCCGCAAGCGGCCACCACCAGCGCCACTGCGGTCGAGATATTGAGGCTATGCTGCCCATCCCCGCCGGTTCCCGCGACATCCATCGCCCGTGCCGGGGCATGAACATGGGCCATTCGTGCCCGGATCGCACGGACTGCGCCGACAATATCGGCAGATGTTTCGCCCCGATCGGCAAGCTCAGTCAGCGTGGCGGCAATCTCGCTATCCGCCATTCCGCCATCGAGCATCCGCCCGAACAGCGCCTCAGCCGCAGCGGCGCTCATACCGGCACGCTTGCAGCAATACCGCAGATCTCCAGGAAATTGGCGAGCAGTGCGTGGCCATGCTCGGTCGCAATGCTTTCGGGGTGGAACTGCACCCCGTGGATCGGATGGAGGATGTGGCGAAAGCCCATCACATGCGCGTCGTCCGAGGTGGCGTTGACGACCAGATCGGCGGGCACATCCTCAACAATCAGGCTGTGATAGCGGGTTGCGATGAAGGGCGAGGGCAGGCCCTTGAACAGGCCCGACCCGTCATGCGTCACCGGCGAGACCTTGCCATGCATCAAGCCGCCGCGCACCACCCGGCCGCCGAAATACTGCCCGATCGCCTGATGCCCCAAACACACACCCAGCAGCGGCTTTCCCGCATCCGCGCAGGCGCCCACCAGATCGAGGCTGATCCCGGCCTCATTGGGGGTGCAAGGCCCGGGCGAGATCAAAAAGCCCTTGGCCCCCGAAGACATCGCCTGCCCGGCTGAAATGGCATCATTGCGCACCACCTCAACCTCTGCCCCCAGTTCCATCAGATAATGGACCAGGTTCCAGGTGAAGCTGTCGTAATTGTCGATGACTAGGATCATGGAACGGTTCATTAGGACGTCTTGCCCTATCCGCAAGTGGTCGATCTTAAGCGCGTCGAATTTTGATAGGAGCAAGAACGGCCATGTTGCATGGAATCGAGGTGCTAGCCGTTCGCCCAATGAGCTTTCTGAGACGCTTCCGTTCGGAAGAATTCTTGCTGATTTATGATTCGAGTTTCGGAATCGACAATGGCCGGATCATTTCTGAAGTAGAAGCGGTTGAGGTTGTGTCCGGCTATAATCTTTTGTTTGGGCGGATGGAACGCCTCGTAAATTGCAGCGCGAAAGTCTTCATCCTTTCGCTATTTGTTCCATTCGCGGCCATGGCGATCACTAAGCCGAGCATTGGACTCTATCTGTTCGAAGTCATCGTAGCGACGATGGTAGGAATAATAATTTTCGCCAATTTTCGTTTGTGGCAATTTCGCCGAGCGGTGTGGCAATCAGTTGAACGAGGTATATCCGCCGAACGTTTGTCATCCAGTGCGAGGATACAGCATGGCTATCGTATGGACTGGCGCTCACGAATTAACACAGGTTTTATAGTTCTGATAGTTGGACCGATTTATTTATATGCGCATATTGGAGCTGATTCCAAAGTAATCTCCCTATTTAGGATAGGTCAAGCGGGAAAAACTTATCACAAAATCTTCCTCATAGCGATATTTGCAATTTTTATGTGCTTCATCATGGCTGCTGTAATTCACAAACATTTCCGAAAACGACGTCAACAGCAGGATGAACTCACTGAATAGTGCCCGAGTACGTCGCGTTGCATGGCTACTGCCCAAACCCCGCCTCACCAGCCACCCTTACCGCTTCCTTTGCCGCCGCTATCAGCGCGCCCGCTTTTGCCTCGCATTCGGCTTGCTCATATGCGGGTACGCTATCCGCGACGATACCGGCACCGGCCTGAACGTGCAGCTCGCCATCCTTGATGATCCCGGTGCGAAGCACGATGCAGCTGTCGACCGAGCCATC
>JAYVKX010000059.1:0-2041 GCA_043768005.1 Novosphingobium sp.
CCGTCAGCAGCGCGCCCTTGATCACCCCCAGTGCTTCCGGCGTTTTGTTGCCCGGCCCCTGAACCGAGCGCAGCGCGATCAGTTGTTTGGACAGATCCAGCGTCTGAGCTTCAGCCACCGGGTGGCTTTTGAGCTTGGCGCCCTTGGCCAGCAGTTGCGGAGCGGCCAGGCCCGCCACGAGGGTCAGGGCAAGAACGGGGTAAACACGGCGCATCGGCGAATCTCCTTTGTGGCAGTGCTTACCCTGTACCAAGGGGCATGGCCAAGCACTGTGCGAACTGAAAATTAACCGGGCAGTGAATATAACTGACGGGTTGAGGAAACGCGGGGTCGCGGCAGCAAGTATGGTAAGCAAGCAGGCGGCGCTTCGCGCGTCCGTACCGCCAGAGCTGCGCGATTGGGTCGATAACCGGCTGGTGTCCGCGCATATCCGCATGGTTCGGCCGATGGTGCTGGGCACTATGCTCAATGCCCTGATGATCGCCTGGGCCTTGCTGAGCGAACTTCCGTGGGAACAGTCCGCGCTTTTCATTGCTTCGATGCTGGCTGCCTGTTTGCACCGGTTGTGGCTGGCCGAAGGGATCGAGCGCGGCCGCCGCCGCCGCCGCTCCGGAAAAATGATGCTGGCTTTCCAGCTCAACTCGCTCTGGCTTGGGCTGAACTTCGGCTTGCCGATCGCGGTGCAGATGCCCAATCTGTCCCCGCCGATGCAGTTGCTGCTGGCGGTTTGCACCGTTAGCCAGATCGCTTCGGCGGCCTATACGGTGCGCACCTTGCCGCGCGCGGCGTTGCTGTATGTTGCGGCGCAGGCGCTCGGGCTTTCGGCCGCGCTGATGCAGATCGGATCGGCGCCAGCGCTGGGGGCGATTGTGGTGATGGGGGTGGCCAGCGCGCTACTGGTCCAAATGGCATTTACCGCGCACGATCTGTTCGTGACCCGGATCCTGTCCGACCGCGAGCTGGGCAACGCATCGCGCACCGTCAAACTGCTGCTCAACGCCTATGAGGAAAGCGGATCGGACTGGCTATTCGAATTGGACCGCGAGCATCGCCTGATTGGCGTTTCCAGACGCTTTGCCGAAGCTGCCTGCGACAAAGCAGGCGCTCTCAATGGCTGCGCCTTCCTGAGCCTGTTTGCCGACGATGCCGGTCGTTCAGCAATCGGGGCGGCGCTTCGTGCCAACCGCGTGCTGCGCGATGAAGTGGTGCAGCTTGACAGCGCCGGGCCTGGTGAGGCGCGCTGGTGGTCGATCAGTGGGCGGCCTAGTCGCTCGGGCGACGCCGTCGCCTATCGCGGGGTGATTTCGGATGTGACCGAACAGCGCCGCGCCGAACATCGCGCGCACCGCATGGCGCTGTTCGATGCGCTGACGGAACTGCCCAATCGCGCCAATTTCAACGCCGCGCTCAGCACGATGCTGACCGCGCGCAGCGGCAGCGAACAGGTTGCCCTGCTGGTGCTGGATATCGATCACTTCAAGGCAATCAACGATATGCACGGGCATCCGCTGGGCGATGGCTTTCTCAAAGCCTTTTCCCAGCGCTTGGCCCGGACCCTATCGGACAGCGGCCTAAGTGGCACCCAACCGATCCTGGCCCGGCTTGGCTCGGACGAATTTGCCATCGCGGTCTATGGCGGCGATGCCTGCGATCATGCAGTGCGCCTGGCCGAACTGCTGGTGCTGGCAATGGCCGATCCGATCGAGGTGGACGGCCACGAATTTCCCAGCGCGATCAGTCTGGGCATCGCGCTCGCCCCGCTGCATGCCGACAACCAGCGGCATCTGCAAAGCTACGCCGATATCGCCTTGTCCGCTGCCAAGAAAGCTGGGCGCGGCACCTGGGAGATGTTCGAGCCGGGAATGGACGAGGTGCTCCATGCCCGCCATTCGATGGCGAATGATTTGCGTCACGCGATCGGCCGGGGCGAACTGAAGCTGTTCTTGCAGCCCTTGGTCGATGTCGCCAGCGAAACCAAGACCGGCTACGAAGCGCTGCTGCGGTGGGAGCATCCGGGACGCGGGATGATCCCGCCCGACAC
>JAYVKX010000060.1:0-3058 GCA_043768005.1 Novosphingobium sp.
GACGCAATTCAAGCGGCACAAGTGGCAGGGCACTGGGCCCGGGCCACGCTTGATATTTACCGGGTATGGCGATGCCAGCCTGGACCTGTAGGGAGGAAACCTCAATGAAATCGATGCTCCGTGCCTCGTCAGCACTTGCCGCGATTGCGCTTGTCGCAGTCGCAGTTCCTGCATTTGCGCAGGATGTGCCAGTTGCAGATGATGCTGCTGAAGACACCGCCCCCGGCGAAATTCTGGTCACTGCGCAAAAGCGGACCGAACGCCTGCAGGATGTGCCGGTTGCGGTTTCGGTGATCGGCAGCGATGCGATCGCATCCAGCGGCAAGCCCAGCCTGGAAGGCGCAGTTCAACTGGTTCCGTCGCTCAATTTCGTCAAGGCCGGCACGTCTCTCAACCAGACCCTGTTCTTGCGCGGTCTTGGCACCACCAGCCTGTCGATCGCGTTTGATCCAACCGTTTCGACTGTGCTTGATGGCGTGGTGTTCAGCCGCTCGGCCGAAGCCTTCACCGATCTGGTGGATATTGAGCGGATCGAAGTGCTGCGCGGCCCGCAAAGCACCCTGTTTGGCCGCAATGCCAGCGCGGGCGTGATCAACATTATCTCGCGCCGGCCCGGTGACACGATCGGCGGCGAGGTGGAGGGCAGCCTCTATTTCGGCAATGGCACTGAATATCGCCTGCGCGGCGCAATCGATCTGCCGCTGGGCGAACAGCTCCGCAGCCGCACCACCGCATTCTATGACAAATATGATGGCAACATCCTCAACATCGCCCCCAATGTGAACAAGCGAGTCAATGGCCTGGAGCACTGGGGTGTCCGCTCGATTATCGAAGCCGATGCCAGCGAAACCGTGAAGCTCACGCTGATCGGCGATTATCACCACAATGATGATGATTGCTGCGCCGATGTGATCGGCGGAGCGCCGCGCTTCGGTGCCACTTCGGCAACCCCGGGAGCCGTCAACACCACCAATCTTGCCCTGATCCAGACCGTGTTGCCGACGCTGAAGGGTGACGAAACCCGCGCGGTCAACCAGAATTTGGTGACCCGCACGATTGAAACCGGTTACGGCTTCTCGGCTCAGGCCGATATCGAACTGGGCACCCAGACCATCACTTCGATCACCGCCTATCGCAATTTCGCCAACAACGAGATTCGCGATGGCGATTTCTATCCGCAGGCCTATATCAGCGCGGCCCAATCGCATGATACCGGCCCGCAGACTGGCCATACTTTCAGCCAGGAGTTGCGGCTGACTTCGCCGGGCAAGCAGTTTTTCGATTACGTCCTGGGGATGTATTACTCGAACACTTACACCCAGCGGATCTTCCAGCGCGACAACACCATTTGCGCTGCTGCCGTTGGCGCGGTGATCCCGGTCGGCGTGCTGACCCCGTGCAGCAGCCCGCTGGCCGCAGCCTCGGTTACCGCTTTCGGGCGGGCAACCTATGGTGCCAAGGCGCAGAATTTGGCGATCTTTGGCCAGGGCACCTTCAATCTGACGGACAGCTTCCGCGTGATTGCAGGCGCACGCTATACCTCGGATCAGATCGACGTTTCGTTCATCCGCGTTACCAGCCCGGGCAACCGCGCCTCGCAGCCAGCCTTCGATCAGGGCGTGTATAATGCCTATAATCTGCTGCTGGCTGGCGGAACCTTGCCGCTCACCGCACAATCGCTTGCAGCGGCATCGACCAACGGCATTCCGCTCAAGACCAAGACCACCAGCGACAATTTCTCGGGCAAGGCCGGGGTGCAGTATGATTTCAGCCGCAGCTCGACCGGCTATGCCAGCTATACCCGCGGCTACAAGGGACCGGCGTTCAACCTGTTCTTCAACCTCCAGCCAACCGGGCTCAAGGCGCTCGAACCAGAAACCTCGAACGCCTATGAAATCGGCCTGAAGAACAGCCTGATGGGCGGCGCGCTGACCATCAACCTTGCCGGGTTCTATGCCAAGTACGATAATTTCCAGGCCAACAACCCGGATACGCTGACGATCGGCAATATCACGCAGGTCATCGGCCGGTTCACCAATGCGGGCTCGGTTTCGACCCGCGGGGTTGAGCTGGACTTCGCCTATCGTCCGAGCCGCGATTTCACCATTTCGGGCGGCGCGGCCTATACCGATGCGCATATCGACAAGTTCCTGCCGCCAGCCGTGCGCACGCTCAACGATATCGTACCCAACGGCACGCGCCTGCCCTACGCACCCAAATTCAAGGGCAGCGTTTCGGTCAATTATCGCATCCGGATGGATGGGCCGGTCGATGTCGCGCTGGGGATGCAGGGCAACTACCAGTCCGAGCAGGATTCGATCCTGACCCCCGATCCCGTCGTGCGGGCCGCCGGGCTGATCGCGGCTTACGGCACCGTCAATGCCTCGATCGCGCTGATCACTCCTGATGATAAGTTCAAGCTGACCCTTGTCGCCAGGAACCTGTTCGATCAAAGTTATGCCGCAACAATCGTCGGCGGTGGTCCCAGCGGTTCCTACCGCTATCAGATCCCCCGCGATGCAGATCGTTACTTCGGGGTGATCGCCAAGGTTAATTTCTAAACCAAGAGCCCGATCAATGGGTCGCTGAAGGGGCCTTCCGCATCAGCGGGAGGCCCCTTTGCCATGGGCGATCAAGAGCATGATGCGATAATACTGAATCGCATCATGCTCTAATCATCCTCCGCCACGATCCGCGGCACCAGCAGCTGGATCCAGCCGAGCGCGAGGAGGTAGGCAATTGATGCGCCATAAAACAGCGGCGCATAGCCATAGCCATTGGTCAACAGCCAGCCGGTCGCTTCCTGGATCCCGAAGCCCGCGATATTGCCCGCCACCGCGCCAATCGCCATGACCGTGCCGACCCGCGATGATGGCACTGCATCAGCGGCGAACCCGAAGATATTGGTCGAGAAGCCCTGATGCGCGAACAGCGCCATGCCGATAATTGTGGCTGCGACCCAGACATTTGAGGCGCTCAGCGCCAGCGGGATCGGCAAGACCACCAGCGCGAACAAGAACATCGAGGTCTTGCGCGCCTTGTTTACCGAGCGTCCGCC
>JAYVKX010000061.1:0-2401 GCA_043768005.1 Novosphingobium sp.
CTGGCGAACCTGCTTGATGCTGGCCGCCGGCCAGATTGGGCCTGGTTCGAAACGGTGCTGGGCTATGACAACCCGCGCCTGCCGCAGGCCCTGCTTGAAGCAGGACGCCTGCTGGGACGGCCCGAATGGATCAAGGCCGGGCTGGAAACGCTGGACTGGATCGCAGCGCGGCAAACCGCTGCGGCCGGGCATTTCCGCCCGGTGGGCTCCGAAAGCTTTCACCGCGAACTCGATTCGATGCCGTTCGACCAGCAACCGCTTGAGGCACAGGCCGCGATCGAGGCCAGCGCGGTCGCTTATGCGATTACTGATGACAAACGCTGGCTGGATCACGCGACCACCGCTTACCGCTGGTTCTTTGGCGCCAATGATCGCGGAGCAGTGCTGGCCGATCTGGCCACCGGGCGCTGCCGCGACGGGGTGAACCCGAGGGGCTTCAATGAAAATTGCGGTGCAGAATCGATCCTGGCGTTTCAACTCGCCCATTATTCCGTGCTAGGCATGCTGACCGGTACCAAGCCGAACAGCCAGCCAAGGGGCGAACTTGAACCTGTTATCGACCAGTCCACAAGGTCCCTTGCGCATCCTTGATACCCGGCTGCATGCCGACCCTTCGCGGGTGGTATTGCGACCCTTCCACCTCGGCTGGCAATCCACCTCTGCGCCCGGCGGGCGGGCACTGCGGCTGGTCGAGGATGTCGCCGCGCTGAGCGAAGACCGCGCTGACGAGGAATATGCCCGCGTGGTCCGCGATTTTTCCGATCGGCACTGGCAGACTGAGGCGATGTTCGATCAGCGTTTTGCCGAGGTGGCAGCGATGCTGGAGCTGCCCGAGGGCCGCTTCAGCACGGCCCGTCAGCGGCTGATCGGGGCCTATTTCTGCCACGAATACACCTATGCCGCGGCCGCACTGATGAACCCATCGATTGTTCCGCACCCCGATCAATCGGGCATGGCAGAGGGCGCGATCCGGTTTGTGATGAGCCTGCGCGCGGTGGGCGAAGGCCACATCAGCTCAATCGTGTTCCGCGAAGGGATCGCGCTGCCAGACGGCACTTTCCAGCTCTGGCCGCAAAGCGCTTTTGCCACGTCGGTCGAGCTGGAAGACGAAAGTATGACCGACGCTGACAGCGCGGTGACCGTGCTGCGCAACGAGGAGAGCAGTCTGTCGAACACGGTGATCTTCCCGATTACCGAACAGCAGCGCGGCGGGCTGGAGGATTTGCGGCTGGTGAAATTCCTGCACGACGATGGCAGCAGCGAATGGATCGGCACCTATACCGCCTATTCGGGCAGCTCGATCCGTTCAGAACTGCTGCGGACCCGCGATTTTCGGAGGTTCGAGCTCGAACCGATCGAGGGCGAAGCCGGCCGCAACAAAGGCATGGCGCTGTTCCCGCAAAAGATTGATGGGCGCTATGCCATGGTCGGGCGGCAGGACGGCAAGAATCTGTTCCTGCTGCGCAGCGATCGGATCGATTGCTGGGACGATGAAGGCGTCTTGCTGATGGAACCCAAGTATCCGTGGGAATTCATCCAGATCGGCAATTGCGGGTCGCCGATCCTGACCGATGCCGGCTGGCTGCTGTTCACCCACGGGGTTGGTGCGATGCGCAAATATGCGCTGGGCTGCGCGCTGCTGGACCGGGATGATCCATCCAAAGTACTCGCGCGGACCAGCGAGCCGGTGCTGACCGCCGAGGACGCCGACCGATCGGGCTATGTCCCCAATGTGGTCTACACCTGCGGCGCGCTGCATGTCGGCAACCAGCTCCTGGTCCCCTATGGCATTTCCGATAGCGCGGTGGGCTTTGCCACGGTCGGCGTTGACGAGCTGCTGGCCTCGATGAGTTGAAGACTGAAGACTAAGGCCGATTCATAAGGCAAGCCCGCTCAGGCTGAGCCTGTCGAAGCCCCCGCCTCTTACGCCGCCGCCCGCTGCAAACGATGGGCCTTCGACAGGCTCAGGCTGAGCGGGAACGTGAGGTCGTTAATCGGTGGACTGACGCACGCCTCAATCAATCGTCGCCAGCACCTCGGCGATCTTGCCGACGATTTCATCGATATGGCTGCGCTCCAGGATCAGCGGCGGCGACAGCGCGATGATGTCCCCGGTCACGCGGATCAGCAGCCCCTCGTCAAAGCAGCGGTGGAACACTTCCATCGCGCGCTTGGTCGGCGCGCCGGGGCGCGGGGCCAGCTCAATCCCGCCGATCAATCCGACATTGCGGCAATCGATCACGTGGCGTGCATCCTTCAGCGAATGGATCGCATCGGCCCAATAGTCTTCCAGGTCGATTGCCGCTTCGAACAAGTTCTCATCCCGGTAGATGTTCAGCACCGCTTGCGCCGCGGCGCAGGCCAGCGGGTGGCCCGAATAGGTATAGCCATGAAACAGCTC
>JAYVKX010000062.1:0-5065 GCA_043768005.1 Novosphingobium sp.
GGGTCAATAAGCGATGCTGCAATGCGCAATTGTTCGGCTATAGCCCGCGCCATGAAGATATTGCCCAAACGCCTTGCTGCAGCGCTTTCACTGATCGCGGTTTGCCTTGCAACTGCAGCGCCTGCCCAGTCCCCCCCGCCGCCCGCCACCATTGTCGCCGCGCCGGTCCAGCAGCTCCACCCGGCGCTGTGGAAAGTGTCTGACGCGGATACGACGATCTATCTGTTCGGGACGATCCACCTGTTGCCCCAGGGGATGGAATGGCTGGATGGCCCGCTTGAAGCTGCGCTGGGCAGTGCGGATGAGCTGGTGACCGAAATCCCTGAAGTCGGCGACCAGACGGTGCAATCCTCGCTGATGGCCCGCGCGATCCTGCCCAAGGGCAAAAGCCTGCGCGCTATGCTGTCAAAGCCGGAACGAGCCAAATTTGAAGCCACGCTGACCCGCTATCGCCTGCCGATCAGCAGCTTTGACAGCTACAAGCCGTGGTATGCCGCCGTCGTACTGGCCACCATTCCGCTGCTGCGCGAAGGCTTCGCCATTGGCAACGGGGTTGAAAATACGCTGGCTGAACGGATCAAGCAGCGCGGACGGCCCCGGCTGGGGCTGGAGACGCTGGATTATCAGCTGGCGCTGTTCGATGCCCTCCCCCCGCGTACCCAGCGCCGCTACCTCAGCGAAGTAATCGATGCGCTGCCAAATTTGCGCCGCGATGTTGATGAGATCGTCAGCGAATGGGGCCAGGGCGACGCTGCGCGCCTCGCCGAGCTGATGAATGCTGCAGAGGATGATCCGGCCATGGTCGCTACGCTGCTGACTAATCGCAACAAGCTGTGGGCCAGCTGGGTCAAGATGCGGCTTGCCTCGCCTGGAACCAGCTTTGTCGCGGTGGGCGCAGGCCACCTTGGCGGGGTAGGTTCCTTGCAAGACCAGCTATTGCAGCTGGGGATCCCGACGACGCGGGTGCAGTAATGCGCCGGATCAGCCTTGCCTTGCTCTTGGTGCTGTCTGCCTGCCAGCAGCAAAATGCACCAGAAAAAGTCCGCCCTGCATTGTGGGAAGTCAGCGGCGATCATGGTGAGCGAGCCTGGCTGCTGGGCACGATCCACGCCCTGCCCGCGCCGGTCAAATGGCGCTCTGAACAAGTTGAGGTTGCGCTGGCCGGATCGGACCGGCTGGTGTTGGAAATCGCCAATATCGACGATCAGCGGTCCCTGACGCGGATTTTCACGGCATTGGCCGCCAGCCCCGATCAGCCGCCGCTGCTGGCGCGAGTCTCGCCAGCAGTGCGGCCCCAGCTGCTAGCACTGCTGCGCGAATTCAAGATCGATCCCGACCAGTTCGGCGAAACCGAAACCTGGGCGGCGGCGCTGACAATCGCCAATGCCGCACAAAGCGAGGCCAGCGCCGATTTTGGCATCGACCGCGAGATATTGATCGCAGCCAAAGGCAAGCCGATTGGCGAGCTGGAGGGAGCGGCGGCCCAGCTTGGCCTGTTTGACGCTTTGCCACAGGCCGAACAGCGCGATCTATTGGTCGCAATCGTGATTGAGGCATCGCAGGACAGCAGCGTGGACCGGCTTGGCAATGCCTGGCGAACCGGCGACATGGCAGCGATGGAGGCAGAGGCGAGCAGCGGGATGATGGCAGACCCCGAGCTGCATCAGGCGCTGCTGACTGACCGCAACAATGTCTGGGCAAACCGGCTTTCGGTGATGCTTCAGCAGGGCGCGCGGCCATTGGTTGCGGTGGGCGCGCTCCACCTTGCCGGGCAGGAAGGCTTGCCGGCGTTGATGACTGCGCGCGGCTACAAGGTTCGGCGGCTCCAATAGCCTTGCATTTGGCGCGCTTCGCCGTTAATGGCGCGCGCTTCCCCGATCATGGTCATCCCTGGAGGCGTGACGGGCGAATTGTGCAAATAGTGTTTTTGAAAAGGTAGTTCAGATGAGCGATACTCATACCCTGCCGGCTGAGACGCGCGATCGGGCAGGCAAGGGAGCCTCCCGTGCGCTGCGTCGTGAAGGCCGCGTCCCCGCCGTAATCTATGGCGGCAATGAAGCGCCCCAGGCAATCCATGTCGAAGAGAAGGAACTGCGCCGCCAGCTTGGCACCGGTCACTTCAGCAACTCGGTCGTAATGATCGAAGTTGGCGGCAAGTCGATCCGCACGCTCCCCAAGGACGTGGCATTCCACCCCGTCAATGAACGCCCGCTCCACGTTGATTTCTTCCGCCTGACCAAGGATGCCAAGGTTGAAGTTTCGGTGCCGGTGCTGTTCATCAACGAAGATGCCTCGCCGGGCCTGAAGCGCGGTGCCGTGCTCAATGTCGTTCGTCACGAACTGGAACTGATCTGCGATGCAGCCAGGATCCCCGGCGACATTCAGATCGATGTCACCGGGCTGGAAATTGGCGATTCGATCCACATCAGCCATGTAAAGCTGCCGGCTGGTTCGGTTTCGGCCATCTCAGACCGTGACTTCACCATCGCAACGATCGTTGCACCTTCTGCGCTGAAGAGCGAAGCGGGTGAAACTGACGGCGAAGCGAGCGAGTAAGGCTTGGACCCTCTCCTCGCCTCGCGAGGAGAGGGAACGCCTGTCATGCAGCTGTGGATCGGCCTTGGTAATCCCGGTCCGCAATATGCGCTGCACCGGCACAACGTCGGCTTTATGATTGCCGATGTGCTGGCCGATGTGCACAGCTTTGGCCCTATCCAGAAGAAATTCTCCGGCTGGCTGCAGGAAGGCCGGATCGGCGGGGTGAAAATCCTGCTGCTGAAACCCGCGACTTTCATGAACGAAAGCGGCCGCGCGGTGGGCGATGCGCTGCGCTTTTACAAGCTGGGTACCGATGCCCTGACCGTGTTCCATGACGAGCTTGATCTTGCCCCATTCAAGGTCAAGGTAAAACAGGGCGGTGGCACCGCTGGGCATAACGGCCTGCGCTCGATCGATCAGTATCTTGGTGCCGATTTTCGCCGGGTGCGGGTGGGCATTGGCCATCCCGGTCACAAGGACAAGGTGACCGGCTATGTCTTGGGAAACTATGCTAAATCCGAGCAGGATGCGCTGGCCGATACGCTTGGCGCGATTGCGGCAGAGGCCGAATGGCTGGCCAAGGGCGATGATGCCCGCTTCATGAACGCTGTGGCGCTACGGCTGGCGTAATAGCCTGAATCTGTCGACGGAATTTACAAATGGTCGCGCCAGAAATGGCTGTTAACCATTGAGTAGCTAGACTTTCCTCACTTGGCACGCGGATTGCGTCTTCATACGTAAACCACGCTGTTTGATGGGGGAAATCCATGTCTTTGTCCTTAAAGCTTCTGCCGCTTGCTGCCGCTGCCAGCCTTGCGTTTGCAGCCACTCCAGCGCTGGCCGATGCGATTACGCTGGATTCGTCCAACGTTGGGCAAAGCTACACCTTCGGTTACGATGGTTTTTCAGATGGCACCGCGATCAGCGGGCTGACTGCAGCCACGACCTTCACCCTGACCAGCACCAGCGCGACCAGCTATACCTTCAGCTATAGTGTTGCGAACACGACCAGCAATCCGTTGACCTCACGTGTTTCCAGCTTTGCGTTCAACACCAACCCCGACATCGCCAGTGCGACATCGACCGGCGCGTTCAGCTATACTACGCTGAATTCGAACTATCCAAACGGGATCGGCAACGTCGATGTCTGCTTCAAGGATGCCTCGACCGGCAGCTGCGCCGGCGGCGGGAGCGGCGGTCTGGCCGAAAACACCAGTGGCACCGGCAGCCTCACGCTGAACTTCTCAACCCCGATCAGCTCGCTGACGCTCAGCGATTTCTTCGTGCGGTATCAATCGATCACCGGCGCAGGCAACATCACTTCGGCCAGCGGCACTGGAACAATTTCCAGCACCAGTGGCGGCACTTCGGTTCCTGAACCCGGCGTGCTTGGCATGATGTTGGGCGGAATCGCGGCGATTGCGCTGCTGCGCCGCCGCCGTTCAGCTCCGGCCAAGGCATTCGCCCCGGTTTACGCCTGAATTTACTGCTTCGCGCGCTCTGCCTCGGCAAGGTGCGCGCGGATCGTGACATTGGCTGGCGCCTTCTCTGCCGCAAGGTGGAGGAGGCGTTTTGCTTCTGCAATGTCCTGCCCTGATTTGAACCGCACCCAGCCCAGCGTATCGAGGACCGAGGGATTGTCTGGCGCCTGCTTCATCGCGCGCTGGGCAAATTCAAGCGCCCTGGCCTCGTTGCCCAGCATCAGCTGAGCATTGGCCATATTGTTTAGGACCACGGCGTTGCGCCCGTCGGTCATCGCCAGAATCCGCTCATAGGCTGCGGCCGCCCGCCCCCAACTGCCTCGCCGCATCGCAGCATCGGCATCGGCCAGATCGGTTCCTAGCGCCTGCACTGCGGGCGAATTGGCCCGCGCGGCCAGCTGCACGGCTTGCGGATCGCCGGCGGCCTTGGCTGCCTTGGCCAGCAAGGCCAGCTCTTCCGGACGGACATCGCTGAGCGCAGCCAGTGGCTTCAAGCTGGTCAGCGCAGAATGCGGATCGCCAACGGCTAGCTGCGCTTCCCCCAAAAGACGGTGCGCTAGCCGGGCCCCCGGCCCGCTGCGCGTCATCGGGGTGAACTGTGCCATAGCCAGCTCATTCTGACCGAGTCGCAACAAGGCCTCACCATACAGCAACCGAAGCGGATCCTGCTGCGGCAATTCCGCCTCGATCGGCTGGACGGCAGAGCGCACCGCGGCCCAATCTTTGCGCGCGGCTCCGGCCCGCGCGGTCAGATAGACCACCGCCGGATCCTTGGGCGCAAAGCTGGCCGCGCGGGCGGTGAGCTGTTGCATCTCGTCAAACCGGCCAAGATCGCCCAGCACGGCGGCCTGCCCGGTCAGTGCGGCAAGGCTGGTGGGATAGAGTTTTGCCGCGCGACTGTAATGGCCAAGTGACTGTTTGAGATCGCCCTGTCGCAGCGCCAGTTGACCCCCGACCAGCAGCGTGTCGAGGCCATCGGGTGCGACTTTCATTGCCTTTTCCGCCAGCTCCTTGGCCCCGCCGATATCGCCCGCCATCAGCCGGAA